>CAZCWR010000128.1:0-4779 GCA_964502455.1 uncultured archaeon
ACACTGCGGCTGTATCCGGTGACGTGATTCAGGGGGCAGATAGCCGGGCACAGGACACGGTTAGGTTTATAAGAACTTGTTCGGATATTGTACCGCAATGGGACGCGTACGACCACGGCACGTCAAACGCCTGGCGAAGGATCTCATCGACGAGAACGAAGGCGAGTTCGAAGAAGACTTCGACCACAACAAGGAGAAGCTCAAAGAGATGGATGAGATCGACAGCAAGAAGCTCCGTAACCGTGTCGCCGGGTACATGGTTCGTGTACTGCAGAACAAGAAGTTTTGATCACCGTTCTCACAGGTTTCACTGTCTTACTGGACATGTACCAGTATCCAGTATAGTCCAGCTGTAACGAGGATTATCTCTAATCAATTACTCCGCGAGACCTCGTACTCTGTCCGCTTTTCTTCAAGCTGTGACCGTGTGTCCTCGATCCGTTCCCGGACGTTCATATCGATATCGATGTCCATGCCACGTGACATGTATTCGAACAACTGGTACGGGTAGGCCTGTACACTGATCGCATCGAACCATCCCCCGAACCGCTCCTGGAGTGACACCTGCTTCTGCGGCGTCTGTGGCGACGGCGGCGTGTACGATGACGTACCCCCGGTATCATCAGAACCGGATGCGAACAAGTCAGTGACTGCTGGCAGCTCCAGCTGGCCAACAGTTCCACCGACCGTTCGGACCTGTCTGGCCGCACCGTTGATACGCTGCACCATCGTCAGAACGCCACCTTTCACCGCAGTAACGACGTTACCCACAGCCTCCTGTTCATCCTGCATATACGCGTATCCATCAGGACGGCCCGACTCAAGCATATCATGTAACTCCTCTTCATAGGTGACCGCACCGTATCCCAGCGTGGCCAGCATCCCAGCAAACAACAGGACCGCTGCAGCCGGCACCAACGGGAGCCCGCCCTGTTCGGCTGGTCCTGATGCTGGCGCCACCTCAAGGTCGTACTGCTGTTCGATGTCGTTCCGGACCGACGCCGCCGCCACATAGTCCCCATCATCAATCGCACGCCGAGCCTCCCGCAGCATTGACTGCAGCACCCGTCGCTCATCCTCTGCCAGTTCTGTCCTGTTCTCGTCCAGCATCTGCTGGATACGATCGACACCGAGATCAAGTTCCTTCTGGATCTCCCGAGACACCGGCTGCACCTTGACCGTGAAATCATACGTTACATCATTCTCATCATAGCTGACTGTCAACGACCCATCATATGCACCTATCTCCGTATCGTTGGCCGGCACCAGCCGGAATGTGACCGTTTCCTCTGTATCTGCACCGATCGACTCCACCGTATCCACCGGCTCCGCCGGGACATCATCAACTGAGAGATTAACGGTGACATTATCTGCTACACCGCCCGTATTCTCGACGGTGAACGCGACTTGTTCAGTACCATTGCGGTTTACATGCGCTTCCTCCGGCCCGGACACTTCCAGTTCCGGGTCCACACCCCCGATTTTGACCGTGATATCCTCTGAGATGATAAGCCCCTCATCCGTCTCCACGTATACATCTGCCGTATATCGTCCTTCCGGCGTACTGCCCGCGTCCACATCCACGGACACGGTTTCAATCGACTTATTCTCGATCTCAAAGTCGTTCTCTTCCGGTGTGAACGTGATATCACTGTCACTGTCACCACTGTAGATATTGATGGTGACACCGGTCAGCGGCACGTTCGCCCGGTTCATCAGCTTTATATCGAACGATGTCGACTCACCCTGATTCAGCTGCAGACCAGACGGGATGCTGTTGAACGCGATGATGTTTGTGGACGATATGCTTGAACTCCCTCCACCACTGCTACTGCCGCCATCATCCTCACTGGTCGAATCTGTAGTAGTATCATTCTTTTCCTTGGTCCGAAACTCGATCCGTTCATTCTCGGTCTTTCCGACATTGTCAACGACAGTGAGGTCGAGCGTGTACCAGTTTTCCGCATCAAGGTCTTCCACTTCAACGTTCATCGACATTTCTGAGGCGTTCCATTCCTCATCATCCAGCTGCCCGTCCTGCGTACCGGTCCTCTCCAGACTGACGCTGCTCGCGCTCACGTTGATACCGGTGTCATCACTGAAGTTTGCCTCGAAGTCGAAGTCTAACTCCACGCCCTTGTCGTTGTCCTCTACCGTTGACTCCCCATCAATAACATCCGGGGACTGCCGGTCGATATAGAATGTCTCCGTCACCGTATCATTGATGTTTCCGGCCCGATCCTTGCACTTGAACGTGTACTCGATATCACTGTGCTCAGTCAGCGTCACATTGGCACGGTTCTGACTGTCGAGAGAGGAGTTCCATCCACCTTGTTTGTTCCCATCCCCAACCGCGAGAAACGCGCCCGGTTCCGACACGTCATCGGAACAGGTCACCTGTATGGTATGCTCGTCCCTGTACCAGATATTTCCATCGCTGTCTGTATAGGTCCCGTTAGCCGTCTCGAACTCCTTGATGCTCACAGTATCTGGCTTCTTGAAGTCGGTCTGGAACGTCCAGTTCAACGTTGCGTACTGGCCGAACAGGTCTGTGGCGTTCACCGTCACGTTGTACGTCTGGTTATGTGTCAGGTTCAAGTAGCCATCCGTTACATCTGACACCACGTCGTACATCGTCTTGTCTGCATCCCCCAAGTCCGTAAGATTCACCTGTTTCCCCCAACTGTCTGAGGTGTTCGTAATGTTCATCATAATACTGGACTTGTCCATCCCGACAAGATCAGTAATGCGGGCGTCCAGTTCTGGATCGTCGTCAGCAGTCCACGCGTACGGTTCTACATCTATATGGCCGGAACTGTTTTCCGCGAACTGTGGCCGGTCTGTATCGACTGCGACCGTGACAGCATCGGTCGTATCCTCATTTCCTGCGCGGTCTGTCGACCGGAGTCGGAACTGGTATGCATGCCCCGATGCGAGTTCATCCGCGATCGTCTGGTTCGTATGCTCTGCGACCGAGCCGTTGACGATGTACCAGTCACTGCTCCAGTCACCGAGGGCCTGTGATGACAGATCGAACGATGCGTTCTTCGCCTCCATCACCGTGTCGTTGAACCCGGAAAGACCACTGTCTGCGAAGTCAGTGGAGGTGTTCTGGTCCGACCAGTTCAGACCGACCGTGGTGGAGTCGAGGATATGATCCGTATTCAATGTGTTATCGTTCAGTTTGGAACTCCGGAATGCAGTACTGTTGTCACTGGTGAACCCAAGTGTGTCCGTTGCGGTCGGGTCCTGTGTGTCAACGGTGACGTTGATCGTCGACATTGCCAGATTTCCTGCGGTATCGTTCGCCCAAATCGTAATATTGTTCTCTCCCTGCGACAGATCGATTGTTGTCGTATTTGGCGAGAACGAGGTGTTCCCGGTGCCGTTGACACTGTAGTCCCATCGAACCATCGGTTCGGGCCCGGTCACGTCCAGCGTTGGCGAATCATCGTTCGTGAACGTATCATTTTCCGGGTTGTGGAGGGTGACTGTAGGATCATCGTTGTCTACCGTAATTCGAATCACAGTACCGTTACGGACTCCCACTGCACTGAGTGCGGTCGCGTTAATCCATGCATATCCGTCATCCAGAATTGTGGAGGTATCCTTCGTAGTATTGAAGTACGCCTGAGTGTCCGTCTCATTGTACAGTGTGGCGATGGACTCGGTGAAATCACCGGAATCCGTCTGGTTATGCGTTATATTGACATTAGTCACATTCTCATCGGTCGGGACGGATACATTGAACCCCTGATCCCCTGTCGATACGTTCCCGTCCTGCGGTTCCACAAAACTTACGCTGAACGCACTTCCCAGTGTGGTCAGAAGCAGTACAAGCGCGCCGATAACAAGGATGCGTGTGGCAGCATTATGTATGTGTGCTGATTGCCCCTTCCCCATCGTTGGTGAACCCTCGAGAGATGTGTAAACGCTGGTTGTAGTATTAAAGATTCGATTTTATATAGGTACCGAGGCACAGAGCGATGAAACTGCTGGCGTTGAACTCTGGCGGCATCGATTCACCGGTGGCGATGCACATGCTGCTGCGGCACGGCCACGACATGGAAGCCGTGATCTTCGACCTGGACCCGTTTACGGCGCAGGAAGATATCGAGACCGCGATGGAGACAGTGGAGATACTGGAAGACGTGCATGATACGGAGATTCCGGTACACGTGGTGCCGCACGGGTTCGTGCAGGAGACGTATCTTGCGGAGATCGATGAGAACAACGTACACTATAACTGTCTGTTCTCACGCCGGGTCATGTACCGGACCGCAGAGGAATTGGCGGATGATATCGACGCCGGGGCACTGGTGACCGGTGAGTCACTGGGGCAGGTCGCGTCCCAGACACTGGACAACATGGTGGTCACTGGCTCTGCTGTTGATATGCCGGTGTTGCGGCCGGTGGTCGGACTGGATAAGCGGGAGATCGTGGATACGGCGAAGGAGATCGGGACGTATGATGTGTCGACGCAGGGCGGGGTGCAGTGCGCGGCGAACATCGACTACCCGGAGACGCACGGTGCCGTAGAGGAGATGAAGCAGATCGAGGAGCAGTTCGACGTTCAGGAAATGATTGCGGAAGGTCTGAAGAATCGGTCAACACGCATGGTCCCTGATGCTTCGCCGTAATATACTGGGGTGGTCTGTTCCCGGCCTGTCAGGACTCCGTGTGCTGTGTTTGCGTACGCTGTAGTTCCTGGTTGCGCCGATGTTCCCCGAAGAAACCGCTATTACTCATCCTCGGTGGTCGGCCCTCCTGATCCAGTAC
>CAZCWR010000129.1:0-4755 GCA_964502455.1 uncultured archaeon
TTGACGCTTGACACGTTGAGCGTACTGTCATTGATGATGGCCCGGAACCCGTTTGTCTCCCCGGACTGCATGTACGTCGTGTTCCGGGACAGGTTGGTGAATACGGGCGGCGTATTGTCGATCGTGTACGTCACAGAGCTGTTCGTCCCGGTATTGTCCGCCCGGTCTGTCGCCTGCACGTTCATCGTTTCATCGTTCTCCGCTGCCACGGTTCCTGTCCAGTGCGTCCCGTTGTCTGAGAGCGTCTCTCCTTCTGCCGTAACCTGCTGTATCCCAATCTCCTCGGTCACGTTCGTCCATACCTTGAGCGGGTCACCGGTTGACACGACAGAGTCATTGATATGTACGGTCTCAATGGTCGGCGCCGCTGTGTCCAGATACACCCACTGGGACGTATCGTGATCTTGATCGGTGTTCCCTGCCCTGTCCGTGGATGCAACGCGGAACGTGTAGTTACCATCCGCCACGCCTGATGGCTGCCAGTCCACCGAACAGGTGGACGGACTGCCTCCCGTACACGTTTCAGAGACATCGGTGACAACGGTCGTTGACGTCACGTTGATGACCGTGATGTTCGTGGCGGATGCGTTGAACGTTTCATCCGTCACATCCACATCGAAGTGCACCGCCGTACCGTCATTCATATAGGAGTCGTTGACGCTGAACGCACTGAACGATGGAACCGTGTTATCCACGACAAACGTTGTATGGGACGTCTCATTTGTGTTACTGGCGTTATCCTCCGCATAGATCTGGAACGAATAGTTCCCGTCCGCAACGTTCGACCCGTCACTGGTCCCGTTCCACGTCGCCGTGTAGTTATAGTTCGCCGCATCGACCTGGGATTCCTGCGTTTCACTGATCTCGGCTACCGTATCGTCGTTAACGTCGACGATACTGACGTTAACACTGTCTGTCCGGAGATGTGACTCGTTGACCACGGTGCTGAACCTGTTCAGGTGTCCTGACTGCATGTACGTCATGTTCATCGACATGTTGGTGAACAGCGGCGGCAGATCATCGATCGTGTACGTGACAGAATCGTTCTGTACCGTGTTCCCGGCCTTATCTGACGCGTTGACGTCGATGGTGGCGTCTGCCGCGCCGTACGTGGTCCCGTTCCAGTGCGTCCCGTTATCCGTCAACGTGTTCCCGTCCGCAGTGACCAGGTCAACGATCTGGTTGTCGGTGACGCTGGCCCACACATGGATCGGTGCGCCGGTCTGCACGATCGAATCATTGATCTGGACGGACGGGATCGACGGGTCCTCGTTGTCCACAGTGACCGTGATCGCGGTCTGGTTCTGCTGATCCAGTGTGTCGTTTGCCCGTACATCGATATCCTGGTCCCCGTTCGATACCTGTGTCGTGTTGATCTCGCATTCGTAGGTGTCACCGGCATCCAGCGTCATCGCTGTCCACGCCAGTGATCCAAGCCGGCACTTGTACGTACCGGTATCACCATTTTCAGCTGCGTCCGTGATGGTTGCCTGGACCGTTACGTTCTGCCGGACGTGTGACCCGTTTCCGGGCGCGGTAATGTTGACGAACGGCGGCCGGTTGTCGAATGTGACCTCGATCCCGTCCTGCCCCAGGTTGCCGAGCGTGTCGTTCGCCTGTACCGTGAACGTATAGTTGCCGTCATCGTAGTCGGAAGCGTTGATCGTGGCATAGTACTCGTCCCCTGCCGTATGGTTCAACTGGGTGAAGGAAATCTCCGTGTTCCCATCGGCGTCCGTAAGCCTGTACCGGTATGACGTGTTATCTCCATTGTTCAGGGAGTCGTTGATCGTGACATTGAACTGTTCTTCACCGTTCACATCGTCGGCGGTGACCGGGTCCACGAACGTGATGTTCGGCACAGTATTATCGAACTGGACATCCGTGACCGCAACAGTGTCATTGTTCTGTGCATCGTCCGCAGCATAGGCGAACAGGGAATGGTTGCCGTCCGCGTAACTGGTGGTATCTACGGAGGTGTCCCACCGCGTGTCGGTCGCCTGTGACAGGCTGAACGAACTGTTCGTTGTCCCGCCCAGGTCCTGGACGTACAGGGTCGGCGAGGACATGTCCAGGTTGGCGTCCGTGATGTTGACCTCAGCCGTGATAGTGCCAGATACCCCCATATTACTCAGGGGGTGGACGAAGTCGAGTGATGGCGCGGTGTCGTCCACGGTCACGTTGATGGTCTGGTTCGCCGTGTTCCCCAGTGTGTCGTTTGCGGTCGCCGCGAATGTCGTGTTCTCAGATACTGTGATAGCACAGCTGTACTCGTTGTTCCCGGTATTATCTGTGAACGTGGCATTGTCACAGTATGTCGATCCGTCACCGTTGTCCTGGACGAACGTCGCATCGAGATGTCCCTCGTTATCAACGATCGTGGCGTTCAGCTGGATCGCCGCACCGCTCCGCACCACGGAGTTGTTCACGGTAATCCCGGTCACGGATGGTGGGTTGTTGTCGACCTCGACGCTCACCGTCTCCGTGTCATTGAGTCGTGCCACCGTATCGTTCGCATGGAACCGGAAGTCGTATGTCCCGGTACTTTCCGTCACGGTGTAGTTGCAGGCGTGCTCGCTCCCGCTCACATTGGTGAGGGTGCAGACCCTGTTACCGGTATCGTCCCGTTCCAGCCATACCTGATCCAGGTTGCCTTCTGGGTCCGTGATGCTTGCATTGAACCGTATCGTCTGCCCAGCGGTCGTCAGTGAGGCGTTCACATCGGCGTTCACTACGGTCGGCGGTTCCATATCCAGATTGTACGTCGTAGAGTTGTCCGTATCGCTGTATCCGGCGTGTTCGGTGGCAGTCACGTTCAGCGTGGCATCTGACTCCGCGGTTGCGGTCCCGGACCAGTTCTGGCCAGTGTCATGCGTGAACGTGGTGCCATCCACCGTCACCGTGTCAACCGTGTCCGGGTGTTCGGGCCCGGTATTGTTCAGTGTGACGTTGACAGCGAACGTGTCCCCCGGTTTGAATGGACCGCCGGGTGCAGCTACCTGCTCGATCTTCACCGGGCTTTCATCCAGGATCGCTGTGATCGTTTCCGTCCCGTTCACGTTGCTGTCCGTGTCGTTCGCGAAGAACCGGTAGGTCTGGTTCGAGTCACTGTCCTCTGTGAACGTGATATCGTAGGTCTTCGGATAACTCCCGTCCACCGTGGTCATATATCCGATCAGTGAACTGTCTGCTTCACGGGTCAGGTTAACCTTGTCAATGTTGCCGTCCTTATCATCGACCTCGGTTTCGACGGTCAGTTCTGTCCCGGATGGACGGAAGTAGGCCGGTGTCACAGTGTAGTCGTAGACCTCCGGGACGAAATCGGCGAAGAAGTCCGGGCAGTAGTCCGCATCCTCATACGTGTCGTTCTGTTCGCCGTCGAAGTTACAGCCGCCGGCACCATCGGTCGTGTAGTTGGAGTGGCCCTCATAGTACGAATTGTTCGCCTCGAACAGCCAGGACGTATCATCCCCGAACTGGCTGTACTGGGTCATGTTCACGTCCTTTGCAGCCGGGTCAGCGGTCTCGTTCAGCCAGAAGTCTTCATGCAGGTTGTCATATCCACACTCCGTTGGGCAGACCTCGACGTTCTCTCCCTGTGACGGCTCGCAGACATCGTTCAGGTTACACTGTCCTTCGCCGCCGCCAAGTGATTCATACACCGTGAACGTCCGGTTTGTACTGTTGTACGGTTCAACGGCGGCGTAGTCACTGTCCGTGTCCGCGACCCAGATCCGGATCGTGTACTCCTCCCGGTACGACTCGTCGGTGAAGTTGTAGACGAACTTGGCATCCTCCTGCGCCTGGTACGTGTCATCATCCTGGCTGTGTGTCTTCGTGTTGTAGGATGTCTCACAGTCAAGGCAGGTGGAGTAGTACGTTGCATCGAAATGCTGCGGCACGGTCTCCGACGTGTTGTACTCGAAGAACCGGGCGGTCACGTTCAACCGTTCCTGACTGTCCGTCTCAACCTCGTCCTGATCAGGGGTGTTCCAGTCTGCCTCCACCCGCGCCTTCACATTATGGTTCTGCCCAACACGGTCATCACGATCGCCCTGCCCGTTATCATTGACATCCCCTTTCTCCTCGTTCCACATCTGGTGCGTGGCAGAACAGTCCTCGAAGATCGGCCGGTACTCGGTTCGCGTCACATCAAAGAACTCCCGGTCTACATCGATCCACGCCATCTGCCCACTGTCCAGGTTGTACCCGTTATCCGACGGATTCCCCGGAATGATCCACGTCCGCAGACTGTTCCTCCCGCCGTGACTGAACGCGTTATCCCAGTCGATGACCTCATTACCGTTCCGTACACCACTGTCACCACCGTTCGCGCAGTGATCCTCGTCCAGCGACCAGTGAATCTTGTCCAGGTCACTTTCCGTGAACACGTTGGCGTTCTGATCGGTCACGTTAGCATCCAGTGTAACATTGTCCATCTGGAAGTCTTCCCGCCCCTCCGTCGGCTCTGTCACGGTAACGTTCAGGACGCCGCGGACCGTGACCGGGAGATACTGCACCGGGTCCACGTTCCATCCCTCCTCTGGATGCGAGGCGTTGATCGCCAGCGTGTAGTTACCGACCGGGAAATCACTCCGTGGCGTCCAGTTCGCGTTACAGTGGTACGTATCCCACCACTGTTTCTCGTTATCGTTCTGATGGATCTCGAACTCGGTCATGTTGATGGTGCAGCTGGCGATCTGCTCGTTGATCGCTTCACCGCTGTAGTGCCCGGTCCCGTTCAACCAGTAGTAG
>CAZCWR010000130.1:0-4738 GCA_964502455.1 uncultured archaeon
CACGTTCTCCATACTGGTCCGGCCGTACTTGTCCGTCTTCACCACGTCACTGCCATCCATATGCTCGAACGCCAAGCCCAGATCCTTGGAGAGTGCACGGCTGTCACCCTCCGCAATGACAATGTATTTCGACGCGTAATGCGCCCCGTCCGATGTCGTAATCCGGAACCCGCCGTGCTTCTGCTCGATCTTCTTCACCAATGCCATCCGGAGTACGGCATCGAACTCCTCGCACTGATCCCGCATCGTCTCTGCAAGATCTGTTCCGCCGATCGCATCAATCCCAGGATAATTATAGAGATAGGCATCGTGCAGGTAGGTCTCGTTCTCCCCGAACACGGCCACGTGACTGATATCGTTCTTTGCCAGATACAGTGCAGCGGTCAGGCCGGTCGGCCCGTCACCGATGATGTTGACACCGTGCTGGTACGGCAGCAGCTCTTCCTCCCGCACATCCAGATCCGCGTCTTCGTCGTCCGTGTCGCCGTCTGCGGTCTCTGCGGCTGCATCTTGTGTGTCAGTACCTGTAGACGCTTCCGTGCCTGTTGACTGTTCCGGGGTCTCCTGCTTGATCCGTTTCTTTGCAATTTCCCGGGGCGACGGTTCATCACCCTCCTGTTTGTCGCCTCGCTCCCGCCCCTGTTTGACACGTTCTCGTGCCCGTTCCCGGATCGACCGTTCATCAGAACCGTTATCCTCCCCTGTCTCCGCAGCCATGTCTCCTATCTTGGGCGTGTATGCTTAAAATATCTATGACCTGCTGCGCCGTTCCAGGATTATCAGTCCACGACCAGAACGGTATCCAGCTCACGGTCAAGCTGCCCTCTGCCGCGCCCTACGTAGTCCAGCATCGTCTCATCACGGTGTTCCTCGCAGTACAGTTGCCGTCTGAAGTATCCGTCAATATACCCGTCCGCTGCCTGTTTGATCAGGTCGGTATCGTCAAAGTTCACGACATACCTGTCCCGATCAAACACATCCGCCGACTCCTCATCCTCCTGCAGCGTCACCGGGTACGTCCGCGTCTGTAGCGTATCGTTCTGTGTACTGATCCGCGGATGCTCCTCAAGCCGCCGATTCGTGCAGTGCGGGCACGTGTACCGGAATGTATCCAGAAACGCTTCCTCGTCCTGCATCTCCCGCTCGATCTGATCCCATGCCGCCATCTGTTCACGGCTCGCATCCGTCGCTGCAAGGTCTTCCTCCCGCCATGCATACATATGAGGCGCCACCTGCTCAGTCATACTGCACCACAAACCACTAGGGGAAACCTAGGATATAAAATATGTCAAATAAAGAGAAAAGAAGAAAACAAACGTTTAACAAAAAGGAAAAGAGGGGTCAGTGCAGCGTCACGGATGCATCCGCATCTGCTGCAACTGATCCGCTCGCAGCGCCGTCCGCCTGTTCGTCACCGGATGAACCCCCGACAGAGGACGCTGTTTCAGCCTGTGCACTGGCGCCAGCGGACGCACCAGCACCGTCGCCGTCTTCCTCGGACTGATCGTCAGCATCGTTGTCACCTGAGCTGGTGTCCTCGTCAGACTGCTCTTCACCGGACTGGTCACCCTTATGTCCGTCCGCACTGGATGATTCGTCGTTGCGCTGGCTGGAACCTTCTCCATTGGCGTGGCCACGGGCTTCGCCAGAATGCTCTGCGGACGCGTCAACTGCCACGTCCGCCTGCGCAGAGCTACCGACGCGGTAACTCTTCTGTCCGGTACCCTGGTCGTCTTTGACGATCACGACGAACCGCGGCTTGTCCGGAACGGTGACGGTAAGCTGGCCGCTGCTGTTCGTCTCGCCTGCGACCGTACCGTTCACGCGAACTGTCGCGTTCTCGACTGGTTCATCGTCGCCCGTTGCCGTGATCAGCACCTCGTTGCCGGCCTCGACGTCACCACGCACCGCGATGGTAAGCGTGTTCCCGGAGCCGAGCAGACTGTTCAGGCCGTTCTTTGCCATGTCGACAAGCGTCCGGCCGTCCTTCTCAACGGTGTGTTCAACCTCTGCCGATCCGTCGGCACTGGCCTCAACACTGTGGGATACGTCTGCACCGGTGTCGGTATTACTGTCCTGCTCTTCTTCGGTGTCACTGTCGTCGCTGTCGCTGGATGCACCGTCGTCACTGCTGGCCGCTGTCGTTGCTTCGGAATCTGCTGTTGCTTCAGCGTTCGCGTCTGCCCGGGCATCAAGTCGTGCCTCGATCTCGGCCAGCCGTTCCTGCACGCTGGTCAACTGCGCCTGGATAGAGGACACGCGCTCAGTGATGGAAGTCAGCATGCCCTGGATGCCGACGGATGCACCGGCCTCGGCGGCCACGTCAGCTTCTGCTGCGGTCTGCTGCTCGGCCGTTCCGTCTGCTGCCGAGACGGGCATCGATAGCAGGCTGACCGCGATGACGACCACGATAACGGCGCGTGCCAGCATATTGAACACTGGGACGCCTATGGTGGAGGATGGTTTGGGGGCAATGTATGTACCTGTGATGTTGTTCATTCGCTCATTGTAGGACATTCTTGCAATCACCTTTGTTCATATGCAACAATGTTGCACATACAGCGAAGATTTATATACTTAATCCACACAAGTATGGTGTGTATGGTAAAACATCCCAGTGAGATGTCGGAGAATGAGCGGAAGTTCCTGCTGACGCTCATCGAGGACGGGAGCAAGACGGACGCCGATATCGCGGAAGAGACCGGTATGAGCAAGTCCACGGCGAACCGGATCCGGCGCCGGTTCGAGGAGAATGGCACGCTCCGCGAATACATCCCCGTCATCGATCTCGGGCACATGGGCGTAGAGGTCTTCGCAACCATCATTCTAGAGTGCGAGAAGCCGCTGGACACGGACGAGATCCGGGACATCCCGAACGTCATCTTCCTGGGTGAGACCGATGACTTCCAGGAAACATACGTCGTGTTCGCCGGGTTCGCCGGGTTCGAAGAGTACCACGAGTTCATCGACGCGTTCAAGGACCGGTACCGGGAGCAGGTCGCATCGTTTGACAGCCGGATGATCCCGCCGGGTCACATCCAGAAAGAGGACTTCACCCACATCATCAAACACACTATAAAAGATACGCTTGTGGAGGAGTAACGATGCGCCCTATATTAATACTAGGTATATTGCTGATCGGACTTCCATCAGTGACCGGACTTTCTGTGGACACAACGGTTGAGGCGGAATCAGCTGTAGACACCACTGTGGAGACGACACCGGTTGGCGACAAAGCAATCACTGAAGAGGATGCAACGTCGGCACTGGACAGCGCCAAGGACACAGTTGATGCAGCCGAAGACACAGTAAGCGACACCACAGACACTGCCGATGATACGCAGGACGACACCGGTACAGGCAGTACGATCGATGATACAGGCACAAACGCTGTCGATAACCGTACTCAGAACGATGCGGCCGAAACGGTGGACGATGTGGAGGAGACGGTAGCTGATGTCCCTGCTGTGGCGAACGCAGACAGGGTGGAACGGGTATTACGGAACGCGACTGCTGAGTTGGCGGTGGCGGAGAACGCACTGCGCCATGGAAACTATACGCGTGCCATTGACGCCGCGGAACGTGCAGAAGCACATGCCCAGAACGCTCGGGCGACCGGTGCAACAATCAGACTCAATCGGACACGGCGTCAATACGATCAGGTCCGGGACCGCCGCGACACACTTACGAACGTGACAGACCGTCTCTCCGCATACACGCAGTTGAATGCGACGGATGCCGCGTTGACAGCGAGCGCCGACCTGCTCGACACAGCGGATCAGGAGATACAGGCCGCAGAAGATGCGTTACAACAGAGGAACGTCACCGCGGCACTTGATCACGTCACGGCGGCGGAAACCGCAGTCGCGTCCGCCCATGACCGGCTGGGGTCATCAGCGGTTCGAGCGGAGATCAGTACCGGCATCGAGGCGCGGCTGTCTATCCTTGCCAATCAGCGGGCGGCGGCAGCGGCCGATGTGGAACGCGCTGACCGATACCGGGACGATAAACGCCAGGAACGGGCCCGGCAGGAGTACCGGGCGGCCGAGCAGTCCTACGCGGCAGCACAGGAAGCACAGAACAACCTGTCCGATGCAGAGTCGCTGGAACAGGTCGTATCTGCCTCGCAAACTGCCACCACGAATATGGATGAAGCTGACAAGCGACTGGGCAGCGCCCAACGTCACGCCCGGCAGGCACAGTCACTGTTCTATAGGAATGCGGCACTGGTAACCGCATTCCTCGCAATTTTCGGCGGCAGCGGGTTCCTGTACTATCGGATGAATGGAGAGTATCTGCGGGAGAAACGCCGGAGACGTGAGGAACGGTCAGACACGTCCGATACGGACGACGAGCAGTAACCCAGTATATTCTTAAGTGCTCGCATCAAGGGTAGATGCATGGCACGTGAACCAGAGTATTCGGGTGGGTGCGTTCTACGGGACGGACACTGATCCTGATAGTCCGTTCGCTGCTTCAAACTATTCTCAAACGCTGTTTGATTTCGCCGGGTCTGTTGCGGTGCTGGATGCGACCCGTGACTGGCCGCGGTACTCCAACAGGTTTGTGGAACTGCTTGGTGCCGTGAACTATTACAAAGTGATGCGGCACGAGTTCCCGGACGACCCGGAACTGGTCGTGATCTCCGGGTCCACCAGCAGTGTCAATGAGGATGCGGCATGGATCGATATGCTTGTAGAGCGGACACGCGAGTATATCCGGGATGGGACGCCGGTCC
>CAZCWR010000131.1:0-4662 GCA_964502455.1 uncultured archaeon
ACGACACCGAACCCGCCGGACTCGCCGTACAGGATATGGATATTATCGGAGAGCAGGTCCAGCGTTGCCAGGTCGTGCTCCACCACGATGACCTGTGTGTCCTCCGCAAGGTCACGTAATGCGCGTGCCACCTTCAGTCGCTGGCCCACGTCCAGGTAGGAGGACGGCTCGTCGATCAGGTAGATATCTGCGTCCTTGACGATGGTGGCGGCAATCGCGGTCCGCTGTAGCTCACCGCCGGACAGATCGTCCAGGTCCCGGTCGATGATCTGGTCCAGTTCCAGCACGTCCACGACATCATCCAGCGCACCGCGTTCATCGTTCTCCTCCAGCAGCTGGCGGACGTTCCCGGAAAACTGGTCCGGTATCAGATCCACCTGCTGCGGCTTGTACGCGGCCTGGATATCGCCACTCGACGAACTCGAAGCGTTCGCTGTCGAAACATCCTCTTTGGATGTTTCTCGATCATCGTCCTGTGACGACGATGAGACATCGAGGGAACTCTCTGAGTTCCCTGAGTCTTTGAGCCGTTCAAGGTACGTTTGTACTTCGGTGCCGCGGAACTCCTGGATGATCTCATCCCAGTCCCGTTCCGCCTCGATATCTCCGAGATTCGGTTTCAGCATGCCGGCAAGGATCTTGAGTGCGGTGGACTTTCCGACCCCGTTCCGGCCCAGCAGTCCGATCACTTTGCCTTTGACAGGTGCCGGCATCTCGTAGAGGCGGAAGCCGTTCGGACCGTACTGGTGGACGAGCTGGCCGCGTTCCGCCGGCAACCGGAGGATCTGGATGGCGTCGTTCGGGATCTTTTTCTCGATCAGCTTGTGTTCCTCCATCACGTTCTCGTCGTCGATCTGGAGATCGCCCTCGTCCGTCATGTGAAATCCTTCACCACGGCCGCTGCGGTTCAGCGGATCGTATTTCAGTGCGATATCGCGCACTTCGTCCGTCACCAGATCCTGGTCAATGACGGCGACGTACTTGTCTTTCTGTTCCATGCGTGACCGGGCGTCTGCCATGCGGTATCAACGTGTAGAATCAGTGTTCTCGACTTTAAAAATATGGTCTATTTGCAGGATGTAACTGTGTACAGATAGACCGGGGAACCCGAGACTGGAGGAGGTTGATCCGGAGAAGATTGGATATGTGGAGGGGAGGAAGTGAATGACTTTTACAAAGGGTGTGGGGTAGAATAAGTACCTGTGGAGGAGTAGTTGTTAGAAGTGTAGTGGGCGATGTAGCTGTAAGTGTGTTCATGACAGGAGGAAGGGAAAAGAGTGTGTAGTTTTTCTATGTCTGTGGATATGCTGAGATGGCACATTGGAACAGACTGATCTACAGCATCTGGTTCACAGATTGTACCGTGAGGGGATACGCCTAGAAGAGGCTGGGAAACTCTACAGTGATATCGCTGACGCGCGGTTTTCACGTAATCTTTCTCGCGACTTGGAAGACGTGAACATGCAGGATAGCGAGGTACCGGAAGACGTTCAGAAGGCGTTGACGTATCTTGCGGCACAGTTCCATTACGCACATGTGTCTGAACTTGTTGTGTCTGGGCGGATCATTGAACACGGAAAGGGCATCCCGTTGAAGCGTCTTGGTGTCATATTGTGCCTGTCCCACATGGCATATGCAGATATCTGGGGACGGTACCTTGCGGCGCAGGGAGAACAGATTGCCCGTAACCCTGCGCTGGAACGACATTTTGAGGTGCTGTTCACGGAATCACGGTTCTGGAACGTATTGCTGGGATTATGTGTTATCGGCGTGATTGCTGGGCGGGTGGTCATGGAGAAGACGCAGAACAGTGTGGACCCGGGGTACAACCAGATTGCGTCATTCGTTGCCGATGCAAAACGAGAAGATGAGGAACTCATCGCCATGCTATTCAATAGACAGATGGCAAGTATCAGTGAGCAGGATAGGGTCAGGTTGCAACAAAAGGCGGAGCTTTATCGTGACCACGCAATAGAGGTCATTCTCGGCGGTCACGACCCGTATCAAGTGCTCGGCATAAGCGACCGCGAAGTCGCGTACAAGGTTGGAGAAGCAGTGAACGCGTTCTACCAGCGGATTGGACTTGAAGAACCGATCGGCGACTGATCAAGTGACAGGTCGACGTACGTGCCGGTCTCACAATAGTGTCAGCAGCCTCCGTTCTAAAGGGTGTACGCCAGCTGGTACGGGTCAAGAAGGTGTATTACTCGAAGCTGAGGTGGAGTGGTTCGTCGGTCAGGCGTTCCACTAGGTTCTCGAACTCGTCCTCGGTGAACGGGACGCGTGGTTCCTGCTGTTCGTCGACCACGATCTTCCGTTCCTCGCCGCCGGGCTTGTACACCGTGTTGATTCCCTTGTATTCGACCGGTGCCAGCAGTTTTTCGACGACCTCGTGCGGGTCTCCTGTGTCCTCGACGACGCGGATCGACTTGTCGAAGTGTTCTGCGATCTTCTTGACGACACGACCGTTCCGACCAACAACTTTGGGGCCGTCACCTTCTGCGGTCACGATGACCAGTGCCTCCTCTGTGGGAATCGCGTGCTTGATGGTGACGTCCTCCAGGTTCTCGATACGTTCAGCTAGGTCTGTGAGAAGCCGGGAGAGTTCAACCTCTTCCTGTGTGATGTCTCCGTCTTCAAGCTTTGCGCGGCACCCGTTGCACAGGAGGTCAGTGTTTTCAAGACAGATACTGCATAGTGGTGTTTCCATCCGTTAGTGAACATTCAGAACGAAAATATTAAAATATGTCACCTGTCAGTCGAGAATCTCTCACTACATCCGGTGTGAATGGTAACATAACAGGAGATTACGCGGACTGTCCGGGGTACAGGTCCCGTCCTGCATCCTCCAGGTACTCCTGTAGATCCATGCTGCCACCGTTCTGCGATGCTTCCATGACGGCCTCGGCGATCGCGATATTTACCACAGCATCGTCACCGAGCGCAGCATCTGTATGGTACGGTTCGCCGCGTTGGTATGCATCGATCGCGTGCAGAAACTCGTTCATCTTGCGTCCGTCCGGTTCCCGGCTGCTGATATCGTCGTATGGCTGGCCGTTAAACGTGATATGCGGTTCGCCGCCGTCCACCGTTTCCAGTTCGATATCGCCGTATTCCCCTGTGATACGGAAGTACTGCTGGGTCGCAAGTTCGGCGTCTTCCCGCGGTACCCGTTCCTCAACATCATCGTATGTCCACCAGTCCTGTGACGGGTCGTGGCCGTCCACCGTGATATCTGCCGTGAACTGGTTCTCACCGTCGCCAGTTTGCTGCACGTAGTCAACGGTGAACCTGTCGTAGATATCGACGCCGTCATAGTTGACCTCCTCCTGAAGCGGTGGAAGTGGTGCAAGCTCCCCGTCCAGTTCATCGTTATCCCGGTATGTGTCTGCGTTTTCGAACGTGACCACCGAGTCCACCTCGATGTAGTCCGCGTTCGCGTCCGTGATGTACTCCACGAGATCGATCAGGTGCTGTCCGGTATCAAACAGTTCTCCGCCACCTGCTGCGTTCCGGTCGGTGCGCCACGTCCCGTTGAAACACCACGCCCAGTCTGGCTGCACGAATTCGGCCTCGATGTATTCGATATCGCCGATACCCTGGTATGCGATATCACCTGTTTCAGGATGGGCGATGCCGTCTGTCCCCTTGACCGCATCACGCATCCATGTGTACTCGGGTTTGAACCGCCGCTGGAACCCAGTATGCAGCACGAGATCATTGTCCGCCGCCTTCTGCACCGTGTCTGCGGCCAGTTCCGGGCCGTTCCAGGATGTCCCGTCGTTGACGACGATCGGTTTCTCGATCAGGACGTGCGCACCCCGCTCCAGTGCGTAATCCGTCATCTCCTTGTGAAGCCCGTGCGGCACAGAAATCATCACCGCAAGTTCATCGTCCACACCTGCAACGTCTACCATCGTATCAAGCATTTTCCGGTAGTCTGCGAAGGTCTGGTCATCAACTATCTCCCGGTACTCCTCGTATCCATCCTTCTCCAGGTCCTGCGGTGATAACTCATCAAGGTGGTCTGGAACGTCATCCAGGTAGTTCGCAGCAAAATCCATCCGCTGCTTGTAGGAGATGTCAGAACCGGCAACGATCTCCACATCCAGATCGCTCTCATCCTGGATACGGTAGGCCTCCTCAACTTCTTTCGGAGTGACTGCACCCCCAAGTCCAACGGCACCCAGTTTGATTGCCATCCGGAACTATCACTTCTCCCCTCGAAGCATAATATTATAAATGATAGCACAATCTGGAAATAGGTTCAAATATACCGGACGAGAATACCGGTAGCACAACGTGTTTGTACAGAAGGTATATTATATGCCGGCGGTGAACGATAACAGTACCAGTGATCCGCTGTCTGTGGACGCAGCGATTATAGCGTCTGCAGTGCGTGTATTGCGGTATATGTTGAAAAAGCATTGATATATGTCGATAGCGGGTTGTTGCGGGGATAGCGGGTCCTGCCGTAAGTATTATAATCTGACGGCAGCATGGTACTACATGGGGTTCCTCCACCGGCTGGGTTCTGCGTTCATCTTTTACGGTATCATCGGCACGATTATTGCCGTCGGTGTGCTTGTCGGACTGCTGGGATATAGCCAGGGAGATATCGTGGACGAGGTCACCAGCATGTTCTCAGGGGAGTACATGGAG
>CAZCWR010000132.1:0-4616 GCA_964502455.1 uncultured archaeon
TCGACGAATCCAACATCGAAGAAGGCGAGGTCATCGACGAAGCCGTCCACGACCTGAAAGGCGAACTCGAAAACCTCCGCGGCGAACTCGGAGAACTGCAGTAACACGCGGAACACCTGTATTCTTCACTATAGAACGACCGCACGTCATCAGGAGCAACTGGAGCATCCATACTGTCACCATTAAAATGTTCTGACCGCCACACCCACCTATGTGCGGCATCACCGGTGCCAGCAATAAAGACACTGTAGATACACTGGTCCAGCACCTCCAGCACCGCGGCCGTGAGAGTACAGTCACGGTGAACAGCGAGTTCGCGCTGGGTCACGTCCTGCATCCGGTCGTCGGCCACGTAGAACAGCCGCTGGAGGGCGACGGCACACTGGTCGCGAACTGCGAAATATACAACTGGCAGGAACTCGCGGACCGGTACGACTACGATGCGGCGAACGACGCCGACCTCCTGCTTCGCATGCTGGACGACCACGGAACCGACGCACTGGACGAACTCGATGGCGTGTACGCATTCGCCTACCAGCGGGACGGCGAACTGGTACTGGCACGGGACATGCTCGGTCTCAAACCACTGTGGTACGCGGACCCCGCAGTACACGATACATTCGTGTTCGCCTCGGAACGGCAGGCACTGGAACAGGCAGGGTACACGGCACGCGCGCTGCATCCGCGGCACATCCTCCGGTACGATATCGATACGAACAACATCACGACGGAACAGCGTGGCTTCTTCACGATCAACGAGGACACGGAGCAGACGCTGGACGAGGCCGTGGACGGTGTCAAACAGCGGTTCCGGGCCGCCGTGGAAAAGCGCGTGCCAGATACGGAGGTCGGCCTCCTGTTCTCCGCTGGTGTGGATTCCACGCTGACCGCAGTGATGCTGCAGGAACTGGGCGTGGACGTGACCTGTTACACGGCCGGGATCCAGCACGGGAACGTGAACCGGCCGAAGGACGTGGTCTGGGCGGAACAGGTCGCCGACCAGCTCGGGTTGGACCTGCACGTACAGATGATGACACTGGACGATGTGAAGAAGATGCTGCCGGATATCGTGGACTGGACCAGTTCTACCAGCGTCGTAGACGCCGGTGTCGCTCTGTCATTCCACTTCGCGCTTGGTGAAACGCCGGAGAGCGTTTCAGCATCGCAGAACATCTCCGATGTTCGAGTGGACGAACCGGTCGTGTTCTCCGGGATGGGATCGGAGCAACTATATGCGGGATACAGCCGGCAGCAGGGCTACCTGAACAAGGAGTGCCTGTCCAGCCTGCGGCGGATGTGGCAGGACGACCTGTACCGGGACGACGTGATCACGATGCGGAACGGCACCGAACTTCGCCTGCCATTTTTGGATCACGACCTGATCCGGCACGCGCTGACGATACCGGGTGACTGGAAGGTAGAGGACGGTTACCGGAAATACGTGCTGCGGAAGGCTGCTGAGGCACTGGGCGTACCCGCGGACGTAGCGTGGCGTGGGAAGAAAGCGGCGCAGTATGGCAGCAACTTCGACAAGGCGCTCAGCCGCCTCGCAAAGAACGCGGACTGCCGTGGGAAACAGGCGTACCTGTGTCAATACAGAGACTCCGACTCGCCGCAGGCGTGTTCGGATCGCAGAAACCGTACGGGTACGGTTTCGAGTAGACCAGATCGGCGGCTGGCCGCATTGACCTCCGGCGGCAAGGACTCGAACGCAGCCCTGTACCGGATGCTGCGGCGGAACAATGAGATCCGCTGTCTCATCAACCTGCAGAGTCGGAACGATGCCAGCTACATGTTCGACACGAAGGAACGGGACATCGTCAAGGAGCAGAGCGAGCGACTGGATATCCCGATGCTGGTACAGGATACCGCCGGGAAAAAAGAATCGGAACTGGACGATCTCGCAGCGGCACTGCAGCAAGCGAAGCAGGAGTACGCGGTGGAGGGCGTGGTCGCCGGAGCACTGGCGTCCACGTACCAGCGGGACCGGGTTGAACAGGTGGCGGACCAGGTTGGACTACAGGTGTTTGCGCCGCTGTGGCAAGAGGACCCGGCAGCGTACATGCAGTGGCTGGTCCGGACCGGTTTCGAAATCCAGATCACGGAAACCGCGGCGCGCGGCCTGGATGATTCGTGGACGGGGACGGTACTGGATGAGAACAGTGTGGAAGACCTGATTGCGTTGAGCGAGGAGTACCGGTTCAACGCGGCGGGCGAGGGCGGCGAATACGAGACCGTGGTCACCGGGTATCCTGATAATATAGACCGGTATCTGTAGCGCCTGTTACAGCGTATAACGAGTTCTAGAGCACGACCGTCAGGACGAACCCGGTGAGGACGGCCACAGCGATGAGGAACTGGACCAGTGTCGAGGCCAGGAGGCCAACGGTCGCGTACAGTGCGGCCCGCAGGCTCTGCTCCATCTGCCGGGTGCGGCGGAACTCGACCGCGAACACGGTTACCGTCACCCCAACGATGAGTCCGACCGGACCGGTCACAAGGAACAGCAGAAGGCCAACCACGGTCGCTGCAACAACAGTCCGGTTTGACGCACCGCCTGCCTTCGCGGATATCGCTCCTGCCCCGTAGTCCACAATCACCGCCAGTATCCCGACCAGTACCGTGACCACAACGAACACAGTGCGAGGTTCTGTGAACCCGGTGGACCACCAGTACAGTACCACACCAATCACGGAAAACAATACACCGGGAAGCAGTGGGACGACAGTCCCAATAACGCCCAGCACCAGTAGAAGGAGTGCAACGATGAGCATCGTGTCCGGACCGATCATAGTCTACCCGCCATAACCCCCACATCAAGGATGCATAATTAAATGTTTACACCAATATCACACCGTGGACGCTCCCGCAAGAGCGTTCAGACCCCATCACCTATTCGTACTCTCCACACATCTCACGCGGGGGTAGCCAAGTGGCCAAAGGCGCAGCGTTCAGGGCGCTGTCTCTTAGGAGTTCGCAGGTTCAAATCCTGCCCCCCGCATCTATCCTGCTTATAGCAGATTTTGAACGTAGGAACGAAGTTCCGAATTCAAATCCTACCCCCGATGTTTCTTCGAAACATGCTCGAATCAGGTATCCACAGCGGGGAATACTGCGGCCATACTCCTCTTTGAATGCTCTGATCCTCCGGTCACGGATCCGGATCGTAGCTGATGGTGTTTTTGCTCGCCGACGACCTCGATCTCTGCCACGGTGCCTTTCTGGAACGCCCGTGACAGGGCGTGGTCCACCAGTTTGATGGTTCCGGGGACCGGCGTATCGAGTTCTGCGACCGTTGTCATACCCGGGGCGACGGTTTGGGTCTCAATGTAACGATCCGGCGCGGAGACAGGGTCGCCGCTGCGGTACAGTGTTTCGAACACGTTACCCTGCCATGAATATTATATACGGGTATCCCGCATAGTGGTATTGCTATGGCAGAAGAGGAACCGCTATCGGAGGAGGCACAGGATGTCCTGGAGAAGTTGGACGGTGTTGAACGGAAGGTTGCCGAACTCCGTGAGGAACGTGACAAGCTGTACCGGGCGAATGATATGCTCGTGGAACTGATCAACCAGCTGGAAGAGCAGCTGAAAGCAGAACGTACCGATGCGGATGCAACACCAGGCGATACCGCCGATCAGGAAGATCAGGACGTGGAACAGCCGCCGTCACAGCCAGATTCTATCGATGTCGAGGACTATACGTATTCGTTCGGAGAGGGCTGGGAACCCCAGGAAGGCGTGGATACGCGGGAGCGGACGCCAGATCTCGGTGATGATATCCACCCCGTCCGACTCGTAGATGAACCCGGTGTCGGTGAAGACGATATTGCAGAACAGATCCATGAGGTCCGGAATGCTCTCACCACACTCCGTGACCCTGACCGGTAACCGTGCTTGACGCGACACAGGCCTCCTCACCAGCGTTCTGGTGACCACCCTACTTGGTGTTGATCGACAGTCACTGCTCCGGTTCTGTTCGGTTCACCTGGAGGACGACCACCACCTGTCCATGCGATCCGTCCGGCGTATATGTCCACCCTCCTACTTCGCGGTACGGTACTGCATCGTTCACTGGATCAATGTCTGTCTCCCATGCATGATGCGCCTGCTGCACGTAGCCGACCACATCAATATACTCGCTGTACAGTCCCGTGATTTCCGGTTCGTCATACGTGATCGTTGCATTCTCCGGCATCCCGTGAAACTCGATACAGTGACTGTCCAGGTAGCCGTCACCCTGCGATATCTCTGGACTGGTGCCGAACTGGTCGCTTTCCATCGGGACCTCGTATCGCGTCAGTGGGAAGGTGACGCTAAACGGCGTCTCCGTGTGCCAGTCCAGGTTCGACGAAGCAGGAACGGTGACAGTAGTATCATGTACCGATGATCCAACGATTACCTCCCCCTGTGCATTCAGAAGCGTCATACAGAGCTTTCCGGAACCGTCCGGTCCGCCACGTACCCGGTATTCGTCCCGCGGGTTCTCATAGCTGATCCAGCTCCCGTCATCTGCCGCGGCCTCGAACAGGTCGTCTCCCGGTTCTGGTACCGGCTCCCGGGCAGGTTCCTCCGGTTCCGGCATAGACACGTACTGATTCCAGACATCTATCA
>CAZCWR010000133.1:0-4563 GCA_964502455.1 uncultured archaeon
GGAAGGGTGCCGCTTACGATGGGGAAGATTAAAAAGTGCGCCGAGTGCAGTACGTACACGCTGCAGGCGACCTGCCCGGACTGCGGCGGTGACGCCGTGGACCCGGAGCCGCCCGCGTTCTCGTACCCGGACCGGTACGGCGAGTACCGGCGGCAGACCAAGCAGGCGCAGGACGCCGAGCAGGACACGGACAGTGCATAACCAATGGGCGACATCCACCGCGACACCGAAGTCATCTGGCACGACGAACCCGAACTTGAGGACCCGATCTTCGTGGAGGGCCTCACCGGCATCGGCCACATCGGCCGGACCGCGGTACACTATCTCATCGACCAGCTGGAGGTGGAGAAGTTCGCGGAGATCATCTCCCACCACTTCCCGCACTGGGCGATCGTCAACGACGACAAGGAACTGGATATCCTGAACAATGAGCTGTACTACATGAAGCGGGACGACGGACGGGACCTGATCTTCCTGCTCGGCGACGCGCAGAGCATCGACCCGCAGGGCCACTACACCGTCGTCCACAAGATTCTCGACGTGCTGGAGGAGTACAACTGTGACGATATCGTCACGATCGGCGGGTACGGCACCGGTGAGATCGAGGACGACCCAGACGTGCTCGGTGTCGTCAGTGACAAGGAACTGAAAAGTGACTACGAGGATATCGGTGTCGAGTTCGACCACAACATCGGTCAGATTATCGGTGCGACTGGTCTCCTGCTCGGTATCGGCAAGCGGTACGGTATGGAAGGTGTCGCACTGCTTGCAGAAACACCGGGATTCCTTCTGTCAGACCCGAAAGCTACCGAAGCGGTTTTAAAGGTTCTGGAGGATATCATTGATGTCGAGCTGGACTACGATAACCTCGAGGAAAAGGTCGAAGAAGCCGAAGAGGTTATCAAACGGATCCAGGAACTCCAGCAGAAAGCCCAGCAAGGCTCCCAACAGGGTGGAGGCGGTGAAGGAGAAGGTGGTGAAGAACTCGGTTACATCGGGTAACCGACAACCACCATTCCGACCACTTGTATCGAAGGTGACATCAATACAATGGCAGTACAGGCAGTCAGCGACTACACGCGGTTTGAACGCGCACGCATCATCGGCGCCCGCGCACTCCAGCTTTCGGAGGGCGCACCGGCACTGATCGATACGGATGGGGACGACCCGATCGCGATCGCGCGGCAGGAACTTGAGGAGGGCGTCGTCCCGATCGGTGTGCGGCGAAGAAGCTGACGCTTCTTCTTGACCGCCGTTCTCGCCGAGAACGGCACTCGCCGCAAACGGTAACCGATGACACTCTCCTACCCCTAATTTTATTCTCTTCTCTCATATGACACAGTTTGATATAGCCTGTCCTACAACACATCCACATGCAGGTCGAATCCGTCAGTCTCCGCACTATCTACACCAGCCGCGTCAACCTGACGGTCGAAGCCGAGATCAACGGCACCACCGCCGCAGCACCAAGCGGTGCCTCAACCGGTACACACGAAGCACACTGCTTCGTCCCCGACAATCTTGCAGACGTTGAACAGCAGGTCCGGGACGCAGTACAGGGAAAGGACCTGACACAGGAACAGTTCGACAATAGTCTACAGGACATTGACGGCACAGACACGTTCGCCAATATCGGTGCGGCCGCGATCGCATCCTCGCTCGCGTTCCAGAAAGCAACGGGCTTCTCACATGATTCACAGGGCACACCACAGTTTCCGTATCCGGTCGGTAACCTGGTCGGCGGCGGGGCTCACGGCGGTACCACGCAGATCCAGGAGTTCCTCGTAATCCCGACGAACGCGGACACCGTACCGGAGGCGATGAAACTCCTGTCCAATGCGTACCACGAGTTCAAAGACAGGTATAAGCAGCGCATCCGCGGTGTCAACGATGAAGGCGCATACATCACCGACTTCACCGACGAGGAGACACTGGACGTGGTCAAGACAGTGGCGGACGAGTACAGCATGCGGGTCGGGATCGACGCGGCCGCCACAGAATACTACAATCAGGATACGGAGCAGTACGCGTACCCGGGTATGGACATGGCGCTCACCGCGAACCAGCAGATCAAGTTCATGGAAACACTGATCGATCGATACGACCTCCTGTACGTGGAGGACCCGCTGGACGAGGAGGACTACGAGGGGTTCGCCGAACTCACGTCCCACGTCGAGGACACGCTTATCGTGGGCGACGACCTGTTCGTCACGCAGCGCGACCGGCTCCAGCACGGCATCGACCTGGACGCGGGTAACGGGATCATCATCAAACCGAACCAGGCTGGCACCGTCACTGCCACAAAGAATACGCTGGAGTTAGCGAAAGAGAACGGATACACGCCGATCGTCTCCCACCGCTCCGGTGAGACGTGCGACCCGGTTATCGCGGATCTCGCTGTGGCGTGGAACGCACCGTTCATCAAGGCTGGTATCGCCGGTATCCGCACCGCGAAGAACAATCAGCTGCTGCGGTTGTGGGATCGGCACGGCGGCGAGATGTCGGAGATACTGTTTTAAGGCGGGAAGCGATACTGTATACATGGATAGAAACTGTACGCATCTGTCTGTGATATTTCTGCTGGCTGTAGCAGTGGCGGGATGTACCACAGGTGCAGAGACGCCTGAGGAAGCAGCCGAAGCGTATACTACTGCTGTGATTGAGGAAGAGACGGATATCCGGGAGGCATATGATCTTCTCGCGTCTGACGCTCGTGATGAGGTTGCATTTGATGAATTTGAGCAGCAGGATTCGCTCCGAAATCATGCGCATCGTCGAGGCGTGGAGCTGGTACTTGTAAATGTGGAGAATGTTGAGTCTTCCGGGAGAGAAGCCACTGTACGGGTGATTGTTGAAGCACGTGATGGTGAGGAGGTCTACACGTACGATGAGGAATGGAGTATGGTAAAGGAGGGTGGGTGGCGTGTCGGTGAGCCGTATTCACCTATCCCACCATAGAGATGCCCTCCAATTAATAAATCTTCCCTCGCATTCCGTGTATAGCGCAGGTTTTTAAAGTTCGGTTGTGCTGTGTATCTGCGTGCCTTTAAGGTGATTTGATGCTTGTAGACAAGGAACAGTATTTGGAAGCCGGGATCAACATTGGAACGCGGCGGAACGTGAAGGATATGGAAGAGTTTATCTTCCGGGTGAAGAAAAACAATCTTGCTATTCTGGATATTGATAAGACTGATGAGCGTATCGAGCAGGCTGCGCAGCTTCTGGCGAACTATGAGCCGGAGGATATCCTGCTGGTATCGCGGAAGGCGAATGGGCACAAGGCGATCGTGCAGTTCGCGGAGATTACCGGTGCGCAGCGGATTTACGGCCGGTTTATGCCGGGGAGTCTGACGAATCCGAACTCGAACGAGTTTACCGAACCAGAAATTGTGCTGGTGACGGATCCGGAGGAGGACTTCCTTGCGGTTGAGGAGTCTGTCAAGGCGAACATCCCTGTCATGGCGATTGCGGACAGTTCGAACAGTCTTGACTACATCGACCACGTGATTCCGGCGAACAACAAGGGTCGACGTTCCATCGCGCTCATCTACTACCTGCTTGCCCGGGAATATCTGAAGGAACGCGGCGAGATCGCAGGTGAAGAGGAGTTCGACTACGAAATCGAGGACTTTGAAGCGGATGAAGATGCGGAAGAGGAACAGCAGGAGAAGATGGAGGCCGCTCAGGGCTAAAACAGGTAGAGATAGGTTGATGATGTTCTTAGGTGCGTGATAGCGATGAAGGTTCACACAGTTGGCGGGTATAACGAAGTTGGCAAAAACATGACAGCAGTCGAGGTTGACGGCGACATAGTCATTATTGATATGGGCGCGGACATGGAGACCGTGATCGAGTACGAGGAGGAGATGGAGACGCTCTCCACCAAGGAAGCGATCAATGCCGGTGCGGTACCGGATGACTCCGATATCCATGAACGGAAGGATGACGTGGTTGGAATTGTGATCAGCCACGGTCACCTGGACCACACGCTGGCCACGCCCAAACTGGCCAAGGTCTATGACTGCCCGATCTATGCCACGCCGTACACGAAGAAGGTTGTGGAACGCATCATCAAGGACGATGATGCCCGCGTCAACAACGGTGTGCGCACCTTGAAGATCGGGGAGAAGACAACACTGTCTGACAGTATCGAACTGGAGTTCGTGAACATCACGCACAGCATCCCGCATACTCCTTTAACGGTATTGCATACGCCGGAAGGCGCAGTTGCCTATTCGTGCGACTTCAAACTGGATGAGGAGCCGACACTCGGTGAAAAACCGGACTATGACCGAATCCGGGAGCTCGGTGAGCAGGAAGGTGTCAAGACGTACATCGCGGATTCGACCCGGACAGACCAGTCCGGCCGCACCAAGTCGGAGCACGAGACAGCGATCGAGCTGCGCAGCATCATCAACCGCGCATATGAAGACAATGAAGGCGTTATCGTGACCACGTTCTCCTCGCATATCGCCCGACTGAACAATATTCTGGATGCGAACGATGGCCGGCGGAAGGTCGCGTTCATCGGTCGCAGCCTGAAGGAGTACACACAGAGTGCGG
>CAZCWR010000134.1:0-4510 GCA_964502455.1 uncultured archaeon
CAAACCCACTCCAGTATCCGTCTTGATCCTGGCACTGGACAGACACCGTGTGGTATCCTTCACTCTGAAGTGACAACCCTTCTACCATTGTTCCATTGACACGTTCAGTGCTGTTATCGAACACACCGTCCACCGCCTCCAGATTAGCTCCGCTACTTCCATCAAACCGGTACCGCGCGTCCTGTACAGTGGAGAATCGTTGCAGGTCGTTACATGTCGCGGTGACCACGGGGTTACTATCTTTCAGGCAGTAGTCTTCGTCAGGAACGCAGGTCGTATTAGGGGACTGGAGGGTATCATTACGGGTGGCGTTTGCGGCGGCATCTGTTATCCGTGGTGCGCGGAGGTAGTTGAGGGTATCCCTCATAATAGTGGTTCGTGTGCTGTTGCCTTTGATTCCTTCGAAGCCAAATCCGAAGTAGACGACTTTGTAACCGTCCGGGCCACCAGTGTCGTTGTGGATGGCTCCCGGAAGATCAACATCATTCAGATTAAGCTGGAGTGAGGCACAGTCAGGAGGGCGGACACGAGCGTTCTCTTCATATGCAAATATGTTCGTGTCTGCCGGGGATTCGGTCCGGAAGATCTCATCCGGGTATTGCTGGTTGTTGGCGCCGCCGGAGATATTGATGAACCTGCCATCACCGATCGGGCCACCGGATTCACCGGCCAGGGTAAACTCGTCAGTAGAGTCACAGCGCTGTGCATGGAGGTAGTTTTCGTAGAACGACGTTCCTCCGATGTCGTATCCGATGTCCTGACCTGAGGTGAAGAGCATGCCGCCGTTGTCCATGTACGTGCTGATTTCGGTGCGGTCAGTTGCGGTCAGTGTATCGCCTGCATCACCGCCGTAGTCATCGCCGGTGAACCATATCACGATGTCGTAGTGCTGCATGCCACCAACAGTTTCACTACATCCGCCGGTACTGCCGTATCCTGGACCGTTATCATCACCTTCTGGGACGGTACAGGTATCATACGACAGGCCATTTGCGGCCAATGCATCCTCATAGTACTGGCCGTACACCTCGTTCGGATTGTCGATATCGTGGTAGGAGTAGTGGGCATCCCGAACGAGAAGGATGTCTGGATCCGGTGATGCGGCCGTTGTAACAGTGATACACCCGATCACGTACAGTACGAGGATAGCTGCTTTACCTGCTCTCGTCGGCATTACAGTGTGATGCGGCGTCATACCTGATAAATCTATCCAGATAACCGTCCCGTCCGCGCTATCCACGCTGCTGTACGATGTCGTACAGGCGTTATACGTCTGTGATTTCCAGTCCGTCCGGCGTAATCTCGAACGGCATGATGGCGACATCGTGTTCGGTGCGACGCATCTTCCGTATCGTCAATGTCCGGTTGTGACCTTCCGATACCGGGACGAACTCAAGCAGGAGCACCGCATCAACCAGGAACTCGATGATGCCACCGCCACTCAGACCTTCCGAGGTTTCCGGGATAGTTCCGGTGAGAAGCGTCGTAGCCCCGGTTTCCCGCAGATTGTTCAGCAGCGAGGAAAGTGCAACGCGTGACAGGTACTCGTCGTTGATAAACATCTCGATGATGGAGATCGAGTCGATCACGACACGTTGCGCGCCCACCCGCTGGATTGCCGCATCGATCTCATCCATCAGGTTGGTGAGGTATGACCGGACCAGCCGGTTCAGGTTCTCGATCTCCTTGCTGGGGAACAGCGGTTTCATCGATATCAGTTCCAGCATACCATTGTCCTCGAACTGGGTGATATCCCAGCCAAACATGTCGTAGATGTCTGCACGGAGATCCTCCTCCCGTTCCTCCGTCGTGATGTAGACCGCGGGCTGGTTATCGTACAATCCCTGATAGACAAAGTTTGAGGCAAACGCCGTCTTCCCCGTCCCGGTCTTCCCCGTAACCATCACCATGCTACCATCGACGAACCCGCCCTGCATGCGTTCATCCAGTCCAAATATCCCGGTTGCAATCCGCTGTGTCATAACTGTTCACATCCCCCCGTTTCCTGATAGGGTATTGGATACGTGGGTACTGCTCTTTTTCATATGTTTCCATTGCCCGCATCCAGTACCCCTGTCAACTGCAGGTACCCGGTTCCAGATCCAGTTCCAGTTATCCAGCGGCACCGTTCCCACTGTCAGCATCTGTTCCAGCCTCATCGTCCCGGCCCTGGAGTTCCTGAAGCTGGTTCACGACCAGGTCCTTCTTCTGTTCATATGTCTCCATCATGTTCATGTACGTGTCCTTGTCGATCTTCCGGTTATAGTACTTGCGTTCAGCGTCCTTCATCGACTGTGTGATAGCACGTTTCTGCCGCTTCAGGTTCTCGATCCGGTCCTCCGCCGATGCTATCTGGAACCGGTAGTACATCAGAACCAGCATACCCATGAGTACGATAACGATAACGCCCACGAGCACCGGGTTGATCCCACCGGGTTCATCCATCACGACCTGTATCTCTCCGACGTTCCCTTCCGCATTACTTGCCTGTACCTGCATCGTCTCCGCCTCCTCCGGGATGAACGTCGTTCCCGTGTACGTTCCATCTGCCTGACGGGCGACATTGACGTTCCGTGGTTCGCCATCGATCTGGACCTGCACCGTCGCGTTTTCCACCGTCCGATTCCCATCCTGTACGGAGACACGGATCGTGTTGTTCCGTCCCCGCTCCAGTTCGTCCGGGTTCAAGAGTTCAACCTGCAGTGCCTCTTCGAACACCCGGATCGCTTTCGTAATATTGTTTCGGGTCCACACACCGCCCTGTTGTCGTGCACCGCGGCACTGCAGCTGATACACATCTCTCTCCAGAGATTCACCGACAGTCACCGATCCACGGTACAGCCCCCCTTCCCGCGAGAGGTCGACAGCATCACCGGCAAAGGTACAGTCCAGCGTATCAAGACGGACAAGATCCGTGTCACCGCCGACCGGCTGCACCATGACCTCGAACGTGTCACCGGCCGCGAACCCGGTGCGCTCCGGCAACACGAACTCGATATCAAACCTGTTCCGGGGTTCGGACTGCACGGTGATATTCCGTGACCTGCTACGCTGGAACCGTTCACCGCTGACTGTGCGTTCGGCACTGCATTGCAGCGTATGGGATGCCAGACGCATGTTCTCCGGTACGGTCACCTGTCCCGTGTACACGTCCCTGTCCTGCTGGATGGCGACCGGTTCACCGGCAAAGGTACAGCCTATATCATTCACCGTCACCGGTTCGTGATCGTAGTCCCGCGACTCCACCGCGACATCGAATGTCTGTCCAGCTGCGACACGGTCATACTCTGGGGACACGATATCAAGGTAGAACTCCCCTTCCTGTGGCGGTGCCACCTGAACGTTTCGCGTCACAGACATGTTCTCGTACTGTTCTGACAGTTCCACGTCCACGCGCCAGTTCCCAGATGGAGCTTCCGGCGGCAGGTCATACCTGAGTTGGAATGCTTCCTCGCCTCCAGCGACAAGGTCACGGATCACCGTATCCCGTTCCTCTTTCCATCCGTCCGGTCCCGAAAACACTGCCCGTATCCTGATCGGCTCCGGCTCCCGGTACGCGGATACCTCTCCGGTCACATCAATGAATCCGCCGACAGTGGCATCCTGCACACGGTCAACGGCCAGGTCGATCCCCGAAACCGGAACCAGTTCCACCGAACCGCTATCACTGAGACCGCCCGCCCGGGCAGTAACCTCCAGCACCCCCTCATCCTGTTCCGACAACCGGTAGGTTCCACGGTACGTTCCATCACCCTGTTCCGCCAGTACCGTACCCTCTACCGTGACCCGTGCACCGGACACAGGGCGGGAGTCCTCATCAACGACCTGTACTTCCACCGGTATCGGTTCACCGCGGTACACCTCCTCCCCGCCCTCCGGGGATACCGTCGTGACATCCAGGTCTGTGATATTGCGGTGGACAACATCGAATGCAGCAGATGTATACACCGGGTCAAGCACCAGTCCATCGATAAGTTCCAAATCCGTACACCCGATACGCCACACTCCCTCATCCGCGTTATCCGGTACGGTACGGGTGACATTCACAGTTCCCGTGGTTCCAGCATCCACTGACAGTCCGTCGTGCTGTTCCATACTGGTATGTCCTGGACCGGAGAGGTTCGACGATATCCGTGTAGACTGCGGCGTACCCCCCACCGACAACGTGAACGGGGCATCGTTCGCAATGCTGCAGCGGACTGTGACGGACTGTGACGGATACGCCTCCGCTACATCCACCTCCACCCCGGTAATATCGGCGTCTACCGTAAACGTGTCAGATACCCTGGTTTCAACGCCGTATGTGTCGTTGGCGGCCGTACAGTCCAGCGTGTTCTCTGTTTCGTACCGTTCTGCTCCCCCGGTGCAGGCCGCATGTTCCAATGTGTCCGCCGGACCGATGGCTGTATCACAGAACGGTTCGCCGTTCAAATTGCACGTGACCACCGCATCCACGTTCGCCGTGTAGTCTACCACGGTCTCAAACGCTGTAGACGTACCGCCGGGCGTG
>CAZCWR010000135.1:0-4392 GCA_964502455.1 uncultured archaeon
GATCGCAGACTGGCCCGCGGATTCCTCGATAGACCTGACCGTCTCCAGTATACGCTGTCTTATCCGGGTGTGATGGAACAACATGTACTGGCCGTACCCCCACAGCAGGAATGAGAGGAGGAACACTGGCGGTGCACTGACTGTAGCAGCGACCAGATATCGATACCCTGGCATCTCTACAACAGCAGATAACCCGTACACGTACCGTGCACACCGGTCGATCGCAAGGAGTCCTTCACTTCCAACCCCACAGATACCGGTGGCATACAGGTTCATCACGTGGCCTGCCAGAAACAGTGCAGCACTCCCCCACAGTGCGATCGAAATCCGTGTCCCGGACACCATGTGTAGCCGGTACATCCCGTACGCTGCCGGTACAGCGATCACCGTGGAAGCAAGATACATAACCGATAACACTTCCTGTACAGTGTTTCCACTGACGCCGCCGATAATCCGGAATACTGCGACTGACAGGACGATCCACCATATCGCGTTCTCCATCGTATACCGTTCCTGCAGATCAGGGATATACGCGTGGGTCAGCTTTACCGTCATCACCAGGTACGTCATTGACAGGATCAACAGACCGATGCTATGGGCGAACACGACATGATCCGGAAGCAACGCCTGAACGAACACCGCGAGAAACGACCACCCGACCAGGACATATCCCAAATGCTGGACGCGTTGCCACCCCTCCACCCTGATACGTTCAAACGTCACCTTCCCCAGGTAGACGAACATCAACCCAGTACACATCTGGAGAACAAACATGCCCAGCGTCCAGGGCAGCACCTGTTGTGCAATCGCCATGACTACCTAATACTGACACCGGTTTAAACCTGTTCGGGGCAGCATCACGGACACTGTAACTATATAAGCCGGAAAGACGGAATTCTGTACATGCTTCAGAAGTTAAAGGAACTTGCCGGACTGGATAAGCACAGCGGCTACAGACAGGTGCTGCTGCCCACAACCCGTGAACAGATCGAAGTCACCGCAGCAGACGGCGCACGGGTGAAGGCACGGAAAGATGGCGAGGAGAAATGGGTGGTGGACGCCACGTCACAGGTCGGGACCAACCCGCTCGGCCACCGCCACCCGGAACTGCTGGAAGCGATGCAGGAGTTCTACGACTCCGACATACCGCTCATGATCGCCGGCAACGACTCGTACCACCCACTGCAGCGGGAGCTGGCGGAGACCTTCACTGACATCTACCCGGGGAATCAGCGGACGGGCGATATCAAGACATACTACTGTAACTCGGGCAGTGAAGCAGTGGAACGCGGATGCCTGAAAGCATCCCAGCAGTACAAAGGCGGCAACACGTACGTGGCGTTCTGGAACGCGTTCCACGGCCGCACCTCGCTCGCCTTATCATGTAATTTCTCCAAGGCCGCGCACACGGAGGGATACAACTCGTTGTTCCGTGCCCTGCCGGTGCCGTTCGCGGCACGTGACCATGATATCGACTACTGCAAGGAGGCGCTGGAACAGGTGATCACCCGTGAAGGCGCGGACAACATCAACGCGGTCATCATGGAACCAATCCAGGGCGAGGGCGGCTACAACGTGCCGCACGACGACTTCCTGCCGTACGTTCGCGAACTCACTCGGGAGCATGATATCCCGCTGGTGATGGATGAGGTGCAGGCCTCGCTCCGGACCGGGCACTGGTTTGCCTGTGAAAACTGGGACGTGGAGCCGGACATGATCGCCGCAGCCAAAGCATTCTCCGGCGGCGTCACCCCATTCGGCGCATCCCTCGTCAAAGACAGGTTCGCGACGAAGAAGGATGGGAAGCATTCCAGTACGTTCGGCGGCAACCCGAAGGAGTGTTTCGCCGCACTGGAAACCATCAACATCATCAAGGAGAACGACTACCTTGACAACGCAAAGCGGGAGGGCCAGTACCTTGCCGATACGTGGGAGGATCTGGACAATAAGGGTATCGTCGAGGAAACACGAGGCGTTGGATTGATGCAGGCGATCGAATTCTCCGATGCGACAGTCCGGGACCGTGTGCTGGAGCATCTGTACGAGGAGCATGACATCTGGACGATGGGCTGCGGGAACAACAAGATCAATCCGGCGATCCGGTTCCTGCTCCCGGTGAACGTGGACCATGATACGATCAAGCAGATCGCGAGTGCGGTGCTTGAGTCCGTGAGTATGGTGGAGCAGCGGCAGGACTGATATCATTGTAGGGATGTTCTGCTGCAAGAATCGCGTTGTTTTATGAATCATTGACTCAAATCAGTGCATATGGAGCGGTACCGCGGGTTTCTGCTTGGGATGATCGCGGTCGTGGGCGTGATCTGCGTATTGATGTTGCTCCCGTTCATGGGATATATCCTGACAGCGGCCCTGCTCGGGTTCCTGCTGCATCCGCTGTACAAGCGGCTGGATCGGTGGATGCCAGCACCGGCTGCGTCTGGACTGGTCGTGATTTTGACAATCGTGGCAGCCGTCCTTCCCGCCCTGTTCACACTGGGGATTGCGGCAGAGGAGGCACAGGGGCTTATCACTACTCTGGAAACAGAGGATGTACAGGCGCTGCAGGAACTGGAACTGTACCTTGAGGAAACGCTGGGCGATGAGATCGATATCCGTGAACGGCTCGCGAACATCGCCCAGACCGGGGCCGCGTACATGGCATCACGCGCGTCACAGATATTCCGGTTCGCCGCGAACATCGCTATCGGTACGTTCCTCATGCTGTTCGTTCAGTTCTTCGTGATGAAAGACGGAACAGCGTTCGTGCAGTGGACCAAGAAATTCGACGTGATGGAACCTGACGCCCAGGAGCAGCTGTACAACCAGATCGAAACAACCACACGCGCCCTCATCAAAGGTCACATCCTGGTCGCTATCCTCCAGGGCATCATCGCCGGTCTCGGCCTGTTCGTGTTCGGCATCCCAAACGTCGCGTTCTGGACCGCAGTCATGATCTTCCTCGCGTTCATCCCGCTGATCGGCACTTCACTGGTACTGGTCCCAGCCGCCATCTACCTCGGTCTCACCGGAAGCCCTGGCCTCGGCATCGCACTGCTCCTGTACACGTTCCTCATCGTCAGCCTCTCGGACAACGTGGCACGCCCATTACTTGTGGACAAGGACGCCGGTGTTCACGAGGTCTTCATCCTGATCGGTATCCTCGGTGGCGTCCTCCTGTTCGGCGCCATCGGCATCTTCATCGGCCCCATCCTGTTCGGCGTCCTCAAGAACCTGCTGGAACTGTACCGGACCACATACTAACATGGAGTTATCCAAGGTAATCGTTTATCTGTTCCTGTAGCGTGTCATTACCGTACTCCGCTACAACCGCCCTCACCTTTTCATCATCCCCGGACGCTGGTGCGGTCAGACCTTCCCGGACCGCTGCGTCTTTCCCGTACAGCCCATCGATCGCCGTGAAATACCCGTACCCACAGAAACAGCCCTGCGACGACAGTGCACCGCCTGCAAAATCCTCCGTGATACGGTCCGTCACCCATTCACTGAATCCCTCCTGGTGGAGGAATGCCATCTTCCGCGTCGGCATATCAAATAATCCGCGGACACTGTCCGGCGTCCAGTACTGCAGCTCGTCCACAGCATCCTCTCGCACGTTCTCCGCCCGCAGCGCATGCGTCACCTCATGCACGTAGACATCGTCATCCTCCGCGTATTCCTCGTCTATGACGATACTCCACGACCGCCGCAGAAAACAGGATTCGTTATCACGCTGGTCCACATCCTCCAACACGTACAGGTCTGGCGCCTGCTCCAGTTCATGCCCGGTAAAGTCCTCCACCGCATCGACCGCCTGTTCGTACCGGGATATCATCGCGTCGTCCGGAGCGGTGAGCATGCCATCCGCTGGAATCAGGTCATAGTCTATACCATCAGACCCGACGGTCACCCGCTCCGTGATCATCCGTCTCTCCCTCCTACACAGGAGCATCCGACACAATGCTTAACACTGTATGCAGCGTGGAGCGGAAGGAAAAAGAGAGAAAAAGAAGAACGTGTCCGGGAGACGACTAGTCATCCCCACGGAAGATGTCGGCACTCAGACCCTGCGCCATCTCAATTTCGTTATCGTGGTTCACAGTCCACGCGGTACGATGCGTCACCGCCTGGATGATATCCTTCCCGGCCGGGATACCGCTGCCTGAGCGTTTCACACCGCCGAACGGCAAATGTACTTCTGCACCGATACTGGGCAGGTTGTGGTATCCGAGTCCGATCTCGGCCTCATCACGGTACCGCCGTGCCTTCCGGTAGTCCTCCGTGATGATGGCACCGGCCAGCCCGTACTCGACCGCGTTGTGCATCTCCAGTGCCTCGTCGAAGTCGCTGTACGGGATGATCGCGACGTGCGGACCGAACACTTCCTCATGGATG
>CAZCWR010000136.1:0-4374 GCA_964502455.1 uncultured archaeon
AGCCTACATCAGAACTACTGTCGGTCAAGAAGAACGAATTCCATGGGAATATCGTCAAGCGTCTCGCAAATCTGGTGTACGGCTACCGGTATCGCAACAGTAAGCGCAATGCTGAGACAACCAATAAGCGGATACTGAACCATATCGATCACGTGGAGGAACCCTTTTTCCTCTTCGCTAACTACATGGAAGCACACCTCCCGTACACGCCGCCACAGGAGTACGCGGAACGGTTTCTTCCGGAGGATGTATCCTATGAGGAGGCCATGGACGTCCACCAGGATCCGTGGGACTATGTGCATGGCAACCACGAACTGGATGACCGCACCAGGGAAATACTGATGGCGCTGTATGACGCGGCAATCAACTACCTTGACGAACAGATTCATGAACTCATCACAGAGATCGAACAAAAGACAGATACAGAAACAATATTCATCGTTACATCAGATCACGGAGAAAATATCGGTGACCACGGACTGATGAATCACCAGTACTCACTGGAGAATACGGTCCTCCGTGTACCACTTGTCCTCTACGGCGACGGCGTTGAAAATCAAAACATGTCCGCACCGGTCCAGCTACTGGATCTCTACCCTACGATCTGTTCCCTGGCCGACATAGCCCCAGAGGAGCCATATCACGGGAAAGACATTAGCAAGGTGACAGAACTATCTCAGAATCGCCTATGCTACGCGCAGTACCTTGAACCGTCTCCCCCGGTGGACAGATTACAGGAACGGTTCGGCGAGGATATCGATCTCGACGGCCGAGATCGCCTTGAAACGGTGATCTCCCCGGACACGAAACTTGTGACGTTTACAGATCGCACCGAACTCAGGGAAAACACGTTTGAAGAACAGCGTATTAGTGATGAAGACACACAGGAACAGGTACAGGAACAACTGACGGAGTGGCATTCCACACTTCAGACAGCGCGACAACAGGAAGAAACAGAGATAGAGGAGAATATCAAGAAACGGCTGGAAGATCTGGGGTACTAAGGTTACAGGTCGATTTCTGCAATTTCCTGTTCGACCCGTGTTTTGAGGAGATCGTAGAAGTCAGTGATATGCGGCGTATTCAGTCCGATATCGGCATTACAGGAATAGAATGCATTTGTATTGTGGGCATCTTTTGTCGGAATTCCGTGATCGCTCATGAAAATGACTGTATCGAACCGGTCCTGCGCTGCCTTCGAAATTTCCGCTGCGAGGTCGTCTATACGTTGATACATGGTTTTGAGCGTATCTTCATTGCGTGGGTACAGGTGCTGCATCGTGTCCGGATAGAAGAAGTGGCTGATAACAAGTGGAGGCTCGCGTTCGATGGCATCGAATGTTTCCTTCCGTCGCTGCGTGTGCTCGGCTTCCAGATCACGTCGTACCGTTTCTGTCCCGAACCCTATCTCATACCCGATCAGCATCCGTGCCAGGTACGTGTTGTTGCTGTACACAGGCATGTTGACGGCCTGTGAACCAGGAATATCGTCGAAGATTGTCGTGATCTGGATGTCATCTCTTGTGTAGTGTTCTGATTCCGGGCGTACACGCTCGAGCAGCGTCTGTAACGTGTTGAAGTGAAGTCGGTCCTTGATTGTGGCAGGAGTCATGTGCAGCATGCGCTCAACGATCGGTTCCTTTCCGTCTTGCTCCGACTTTTTCAACCCGACCACGCCGTGTTCCTCCCATGTTTCTCCTGTGATAAAGGATGTGAACAGTTCTGCCGTCTTCCGGGAACGAATCCCGGTATCGTTATCGATACGCCCAAATTCCTTCTGTGGAATATGCGTCAACCCGTACTCCTGAATCCGCTCATAATCAAGGCCGTCAAAGGCAACAACGAGAATACGTTCGCCCATGAGTGCGTTATGGTGAGGAAGTATTAATAATGCTTTACATAGTAGGGATGGAACTATCGGTGCTATGGACTTAAAAACGTCCAAGGGGAGTATTAGATGGAGTGGTAACGTATGAAGGTTCTGCATATCTCACACACTTACCCGTTAAATGAGGATAGCGGTATCACTCCGTTCATCCACCATATTGCACGCGAGACCAGTAGTCAGGGATACGAGGTCCATGTACTCGTCCCGGAGCACGATCAGTTGGAATCGTTTGATTCAGTGCACATGCATACGTTCAGGTATTCTGATCGCCAGTCTATTGAATACAAGTCGATCGCAACGCAGAAAGAAGACATTGCCGCGCGTGAAGTAGCAAAGTTTGTGTTCCACTGCTTTGATGCGGCACGGCAACTGGATAGCGAACACGATTTCGATATCGTACATGCACACTGGACGATTCCAGCAGGAATTCCAGCATTTCTACTGAGACTGTTCCGAAGAAAGAAACTGGTAGTGCATACGCACGGTCGTGACGTGTACAACATCCCAGAAATCGGGTACGATGTCCCATCTGACTGGAAGGCACGTTTTGTGCTCAAGAACGTTCTATCACGGGCAGACCACGTCGTCTCAAACAGTGAGAACTGTTTTTCCTATGCGCAACAGGTAGGTGCTAAAGAGGAGACGGGAACGGTTATACCGTACGGCGTGGACTTGAACACGTTTTCACCTGAACAGAGCTCTGAATCACTGCGGGACCGGTTCTGCAATGACGATGAATTGCTCCTCCTGTACGTTGGAGACCTCATATACCGTAAAGGCGTCCAAGATCTTATACGAGCGGTGAAACAGGTGGATGTACCGATTCGGCTCGTGATCATTGGTGATGGCGACTACCGTGATACGCTGGAGGAGCTGGCACAGGACGCCGACAACATCACGTTCCTCGGGTTTAAACCGCACGACGAACTCCCGCCGTACATGGCAACGGCGGATGCATTGGTAGTCCCATCACTGATTGAGGCGTTCGGCATTGTCAATATCGAGGCATTGGCATCAGGGACACCGGTCATCGGTGCCGAAACCGGCGGAATTCAGGATATCATAACGGACAATGTCGGCCGCCTCTTTGAACCTGGGAACACCGAGGAACTACAGGGGAAGATACAGGAACTATCAGATGACGCGGTACGAGAACGGTTATCTGGAAACGCCCGTAATCGTGCGGAAACACAGTACAACTGGGAAGTGTTTGGAGAGAAACTGGACGACGTGTACCAATCCCTCTGAATGGCAGTAACCAACATCTATTAAACATTAGTAATAAGGATATACACATGAACATCCTGCTGGCCGGTGGAGGCGGATTCATCGGGTCACATCTCGCTGATACCCTGATTGACGCGGGACATTACGTCACCGTTGTAGATAATTTCTGTTCGTCTCACCGGCGGAACGTGTCGCACCTGATTGAGGAAGACAGGTTCGAACTAATCGAGCAGGATATTCTGGAACCTTTGTCCGTGAATAACGATATTGACTACGTTCTTCATCTCGCGTCCCGAGCATCTCCAATGGACTACCAGAACTACCCGATTCACACCCTGCGGACGAACGCGGAAGGAACACTATCTCTACTACACCTGGCACATAATCATAACGCGGATTTTCTGTACGCCTCCACATCCGAAGTGTACGGTGATCCGGAGGTCCATCCACAGACGGAGGACTACTGGGGTAACGTCAATCCAACCGGCCCCCGCGCCTGCTACGATGAGGCGAAACGGTTCGGTGAGACCAGTATCACGAGCTTCGCTCGAAAAAAGGATATCGACTACCGTATACTCCGGATATTCAACACGTATGGACCACGGATGCGTCCGGATGACGGCAGGGTAATCACGAACTTTGCCACGCAAGCACTGGACGGTGAACCGATAACCGTCTACGGGGATGGCACCCAGACCCGGTCATTCTGCTACATCTCTGACCTTGTACGCGGTATCCATCAGGCCATGAATGCACCAACAGGAGAAATCCTCAATCTAGGAAACCCGGATGAATACGAGATTATCCAGGTCGCAGAGATTATCAAAGAGCTCACGGCATCGAACTCAGAGATTGTCTACCGGGAGTTACCGCAAGACGATCCTGAAAAACGGCGCCCAGATATCTCCAAGGCACGGCGCATGCTGTCTTGGGAGCCAGAAGTCTCCTTCAGAACGGGACTGGAAGAAACGGTCGCATACCTCAAGGATCAGCATGATCACGGAAGGACATAATGCGTTGACGCCTCATTCATACGGATCTTCCAGTTCTTCCACATCATCCGGGTCGAACGGGAAGTTGATCTCCACTAATTTTGCGACGGAGCCGCCGATGTTCTGGATCTGGTGGGATTCGCCGGCCTCGATGAAGTGAGCGTCTCCCTCCTCGAGTTCGTGGTAGTCGTCATCCATCCGGATCTCGACAAGCCCCTGTTCTAGGAAGAGAATCTCGTTCTTCTGCTTGTGCCGGTGATATGCGGT
>CAZCWR010000137.1:0-1306 GCA_964502455.1 uncultured archaeon
GGCCCTCATCCTGTTCATGGGGTTCAATGGTAGTGGGAAATGTGTGACAGGGGATACTATTATCTACACTGAGGAGGGGCCAGTAACTGCAAAGGAGTTGTATGAACAGTATGAGGAATACGAGGAGCGGGACGTGGCAGATGGGACATGTATTGAAACAGATAGTCTCAAGGTGCATACGGTAGATCCTGAAACACTGGAAACAAGTATGGATCCAGTATCAAAGCTCTGGAAGCTGGATGCTGATGAATGTATCGATGTTCAAATAAGCGGCGGTAGATCAATCACTGTGACGCCTGAACACCCGTTCTTTACCTTGGAGGAAGGAGCGATCGTGAAACGACCGGCATCAACGTTGAATGAAGGAGATGCCGTGATGGTGCCTGCATCCCTGTCCACACCTACGGACATATCTGGCGGTACGGGCGAGATAGATTTTAGGGAGGAACTGGGTGAGGATTACTATGTCCAGAGTAAAACGTTGTTGTCGGCATTTGAAGACAAACTGTTAGATAAAGAACAGTTGAAGGGATGGCACAAGGTATGGGATCGCCTCGGATTTGACCGATCAGCGCTGTACTACTGGAGGTCATCGGGGAAACTGCCGGTGCCGGTTGTCAATGAACTTGGTTTGTCCATACCAGCGGATGCCATGTTTGCTGCCGATAATGCCGGTGCAGTAGAGCTTCCAGTAGAACCGTCTCCGGCGCTTGCTGAGTGGCTGGGCATGTTTGTAGCCGAGGGAAATATCGATAACAAGGCTATCCATATCCACAATCAGGACCGGGCGTTTGTTGAACGTGTGACAGAGCATTATCGTACTCTGTTCGATGTGGATTCATGTATTCGAGAAGAAGACGGGTTGTACCGTATTTCAACTGGGAGGTGTACACTAAAAGCGTTTCTGGAGGACGTGTTTGATGTGGGGAGATCGAAGCATCGTGTTTCGTTAGCAGTAGTCGGATGGTCAAAGGACTGTCAATCAGCGTTTCTTCGTGGCCTGTTCTCTGGTGACGGCCATGTAAATGGAGAGAAGCGGGAAATCGAGCTTGCTTCCGCTAGTAAGGAAACGGTGGATGCTGTCACAATGATGTTGCTCCAACACGACATTGTACCGTCAACTGACCATAAACAGGTGGATGGCAGCACCTATTACCGTGTTCGTGTAAACGGGGATAAGAAGCTACAGCAATGGAAGAAGGACATAGGATTTATCCAACCATCCAAGCTGGAGGCACTTAACCAGCGGATAGCAGAGAACAGGCAATATGAGCGTACGGAACTGGTGCCCCAGCAGGAATCAGTC
>CAZCWR010000137.1:1316-4354 GCA_964502455.1 uncultured archaeon
AGTCCTCAAAACTGTGCGGGAACATGCGGGATTGACACAGGAAGAACTAGGTGACCAACTGGGTGTACTTAATACGACAGTTCATCATTACGAGCACGGAACACAGGTTTCAAAGGACAAGCTGTCAGTATACGCAGAACTGGCCACAGACGATGCTGCTGAGTTCCTTGATACACTTGCGACCGGAGACGTTGTCTGGGCACAAGTAAACGCAGTGAAGCAACAACCCTGTGAGGAACCAGTATATGATTTGACGGTTCCAGGCAATCACACGTTCATCGCCAACAACACGGTTGTCCACAACACAACCACCATCGCCAAGATCGCGTCACGGCTCCGTGATGATTATGGGGTGGTGCTGGCAGCGGGTGACACGTTCCGCAGCGCCGCCATCGACCAGCTGGAAGAGCACGGGGAGAACCTCGGGCTGAAGACGATCTCCCACGAATACGACGCCGATCCGGCCGCCGTCATCTACGACGCGGTTGAGCACGCGGACAAGGAAGATGCTGATGTGGTGCTGGCGGATACGGCCGGCCGTAGTCATACCGACAAGAACCTGATGGATCAGCTGGCCAAGGTCGTGGACGTGAACGAGCCCGACCTCCGCATCCTCGTGGTGGACGCGCTCGCCGGTAACGACGTGGTCGAGCAGGCGGAACAGTACGAGGAGATCGGGTTTGATGGCATCGTTTTGACCAAGGTGGATGTGGACAAGAACGGTGGTGCCGCGCTCTCACTGGGCTATCTGACCGGGAAACCGATCATGTATCTTGGAACCGGTCAGCAGTACGAAGATTTAGAGGAGTTCGACGCCGATACGATGGTTGACCGGTTGCTGGAGTAAACTCAGTGCATGACAGGGCTGCGCGTATAGTATACGTTCTGCACGTACTACTGTTGTTCCGTGTAGGCATGGATTTGTTCGGCGAACGTGTAGAATGATTCTATGTCTTGAAGGTGTTCGTATACAAGATCGTTCTGAATGTTGGCGTATTCGTGGGCGAGTACGTTTCGGAATCCCGCATACTCCACCATTTTTCGTGAAAGTTCGTTGGTGAGGATGTTTTCCTCATGCAAGATGACAAACAGATCGCCGTAGTCTGTAGGTTGGCGGAACCCTTCAGATGCCACAATGTGATTGGCGATATCGATACAGGACTGGATGGCTTTTTCAAATCGTCGTTCCACAATATCCTGTGTGTCCCGGTCTTGACGGTATGCTTCTTCAGTTATGTGCTGCTTCTCTTCCAGTCCGCTCAGGTACGCTTCCAGTTTCCCAAGTTTCGCGTCCACGCGTTCATGCTCTACCATACGATCCCTCCTCAATCCGCTGGTGGAGCGCATCCTGCCACTCGTCTAACACCGGTTGGAAATCCAGTTTCTGTACCAGCAGTTTCTCTTCAAATGCCACTGCATCGTTCTCATCACCAAGCAGCAGCACGCCATCGGATACGGCATTGTACGCCGTTACAATGCCAGCCTGGTCGAGGTCGAGGACATCTACCGCATCATACGCAATAGCATCAATAAGCCGAACGGTGATATCCTGGAGATGCTGCCGACGTTCTTCGTTCGCCACATCCCCTTCAAACCTGACCGCAATATCGGTATCGCTAAACCTGTTCTGCTCTCCCGCTGCATACGATCCGAACAAAAACGCAAACTCCAGCGGAAACTCTGCCAACACCTCTTTCAATTCCGCGATATCCAGGTCCTCGGGCGCTTCCTGCAACGCATCCACAAACTGCATAAACCAACTATGCCCTACGGGATTAAAAAGGGTTATCCAAAATGACGCCCTGGCCGGGAAACCGATCATGTACCGCGGGACCGGTCAGCAGTACGAAGATTTAGAGGAGTTCGACGCCGATACGATGGTTGACCGGTTGCTTGACTGAATAGTTTTAAATTCTCGTGTAAACAGCGCCTGTATGGCGGATGATCTGGTAACGCTTTCGTATGACGGGGATGTATCGCGGGAATCGGAGCAGTTTGGATATGAGATGAATCGTGCGTTCATCGCAGATAGCGAGCCACAGTCGTCAACGCTCACGCCTGAGGATAGGAGTATTGTGTACACGGGGGATACGTACGAATTTCTTTCGGAGGTAGAAGGTGATGCGTATCTTGTCGTCGAGTTCACGAACAACAATTTGGCAGCGTCTTGGGCGGAGGATGTCAGAGAAGGTGAGCGCGATCCGGGAACAGAACGGATAGATGAGATGCCGCCAAATCAGTATGATGTCGTTCCCATCACGATCACTGTGGACGATACAGCTAGAGACGATCTGGCGTACATTGATGCCGTTCTCGCGGATCGCCACATTGACCGGACATACCGGTACACGTTGCAGGACGATGTTGGAGCGGTACAGATTACATCGCCAGAGTACCGGCCTGACACTATTGAGGATATGCTTCCTGATATCGATCAGACCGTGACTATTTCTCCCGGTATCGCGGGCCTGGAACAAATGCGCTACCAGCCAGACGGAACGGTACAGCTGTTTGAGTATTCGGATACGGTGATCGAACTCCAGGATGACGACCTCTCAGAAGACGGGTTACGGGGGCAGGGGTTACGGTCGAAGATTGCGCATAAACTCCGTGACGATGTTCCTGCGGATGAGGTTACGGCGGAAGCAACCTTCTTTGATACGACCTACACCCTTCAGCCCGACGACTGGATGCTGGAAGAGGTATCTGTTGACCATAAACTAATCGATGACGTTGCTACAGCACTCAGAGACCGGCAAGCGCTAACCGTCGACCAGTTCGTTCTTGGATCAGAGTATCACCCTCGAGATGTGGAGGAAGATACCGACCTGACTATGTTGGAGCGTACGCTGAAATAACAGAACATATACATTATTATACGGTAGGTTATTACCGGTCGTCCCAGCTATACTGTGGATCATCGATATCGATTGTTTCGTCCAGTGTATCGGATATGAGGCAGACTCTGTCATATACGCTAGTCCCTGCTCAGGTCAGTGTCCCCCGCGGTACCATCCAGAAGACTGCGGAGCACCTTG
>CAZCWR010000138.1:0-4354 GCA_964502455.1 uncultured archaeon
CTGACCCGGCCACGATAGCACCCGGGGACGTGATCACGTTCCGCGACGACCGTGGCGGCAACGCACCGGACCTCACCACCCACCGTGTCATCGATGTCATAGACAAAGACAGTACGCAGTATTTCCAGACCAAAGGAGATGCAAACGATAATGTCGATCCCGGAGAGGTTCCACCGGACCGGGTTGTCGGCAGCGTCCTGTTCGACATCCCGTACCTTGGGTACGCCCTCACATACGCGGGATCGGAACTGGGATTCGTGTTACTGATCGTGATCCCGGCACTCGGTACCGGTCGCTTCAACACCACTGTTCGATACAACTGGTACACCTGAATCCTGTATCCAACGGGACGGTCACTGTACAGTGGAGTGATCACCGATGACAGCCCCCTCCAGATCACGGCCATCGACCGTCACGTCCGCACCGATGATACTGTTCTTCACAGTCGCGTCCGTGATATGTGCACCCGGGAAGACGATAACATTGGAAAGATCTGCATCCGTGATCCTCGTCGTCTCCGCATCAAGCACAGCAGTATCACTGCCGGACAGAACACGCTGTGCTTCCAGATAGTTTTCCGGCGTCCCGATGTCAAACCAGTCCCCGTCGAACGGGTACGCATACATCGGATACCGGTCGTGTCCCCACTGGACCAGCAACCCGGTCTCATCAAGATGGTCCACGCTGTCATCATCGGCAAACGCCGCCCGGTACGCATCGAACATCGACAGCACATCACTGTCAAAGTAGTACAGCGCGGTCGACACCATACGGGACTGTGGCTGCTCCGGCTTTTCTTCAAACCCAACGATACGATCACTGTCGTCGGCCTCAACCACACCGAACGCGGACGCATCCGCCGGATCGTCCAGTGTATAACAGGCCATCGTCACCCCTTCACGGTCCCGGGCCGCTGCCACGAACGCGGACAGGTCCAGCGACGCATAGTTGTCACCACCCACCACCAGCAGATCATCGGACCGCCCAACCGCATCCAGCGCCTGCACGATCGCCCCCAGGCTCCCGGTCTTTTCGTCCTCGGAGTCATGACCCTCTACAAGCACACGCGCATCATACGTCCCATCAAGAAACGCCTTGAACGCATCCGCAAACTTCGCGTTCGTCGTCACAACAATCTCATCCACCCCGTCCATCCCGGACAGCTCATCCATCACATACCCGAGAATCGGCTGCCCATCCAGCGGCAACAACGGCTTCGGCCGATCCCGCGTAATCGGCCACAACCGCGTCGCATGCCCACCAGCAAGCACAACCGCCTTCATCACTGCGACACCTCCTGCACAGATTCTGCACGACCCGTATAAAACGCCGCCGTCTTCTCAATCCCCGCATCTACCGTGTACGATGGCTCATACCCGATCAGTTCCTGTGCCCGGGAGTAGTCCGCCCTGGTGCGCTGCACGTAGTTGTCCATCGGGTTCTCCACGTGTTCCGGTGCGATATCCGTGCCGAGCGTCCGGTTCAGCTTGTCGATAAGCTGATTCAATGACGTTTCGTTTCCAGTGCCGAGGTTCATGATGGTGCCGCTCACGTTGCTTTCTGCGGCCTTGATGTTGCCCTGCACGATGTCTTCGACAAAGGTGAAGTCCCGTGTCTGGGTGCCATCTCCATATATTACAGGTGATTCGCCGTTCATCATCTTCCACATGAACTGGGATATCAAATTGGCGAACTGGCCTTTTGAGCGTTCGCGCGGCCCGTACACGGAGAAATACCGGAGACCAACCACGTTGATATCGTATGCGTTTGCATAGACAGTGGCGTACAGTTCCCGACTCATCTTGGACGCGGAGTACAGGTTGACCGGTTCTTCGCCCATATCCTCTTTATGCGGTGGCGCCACACTGCCGTACATGGAACTCGTTGACGCGTACACGACCTTGAAATCGTGCTGTCGTGCAGCTTCCATCACGTTGATGAACCCATTGATATTCACGTCCGCGCCTTCGGCCGGGTCGTCTTTGTGCATCGGTGCAGAGCTCCGCGCGGCATTGTGGAAGACCACATCAGCGTCTGCGCAGCACTCCTGCACCAGGTCCTGGTCGCGGACATCGCCGTCCACGACTTCGACCTCGTCTTTCACCGGTGTGAGATTGTCCGGTGTCCCAAGGTACATGTCGTCGAGTGCGACGACCTCGTACCCTTGCTGGACAAGTTCGATCACAAGGTTTGATCCGATAAAGCCACATCCGCCTGTTACAACTGCTTTCTGTGTCATGGTATCACGTGTCTGCGTATGTCAGTATATGCGTAGCCAGCACCAGCACGGACAGTCCTGTCCCTGCCGCCAGCCATGATAATACAATGTATTACTATTAAATACATCGGGTAACATCCCGAGAGGGACGACGACGGTGGAGCGGAACAGGGTGCTGTCGGGAACAGGGCGCTGTCAGTATCGTTCGCTGTGACAGGTGTTTGCCAGAACGTATGAAGCGAATCGCTCTACGGGCATTATACGGTACCATGACAAGCTATTTAATGTCGGGACGGGAACCTACAGGCGATGACAATGCATGGAGACATAGTACAACACACTGGCAGACGCAGTACGGTGATCACAGCACTGGTGGTCGCCGGGGTCATCATCGGCAGTACGGCGATGGCATCGGCGGTAGGAACGGAGATCAACGGACTTCCAAGCGCAGTCCCACAGGGCATGGACACCGCGTTCAACGCCTGGATCACCCTAGACAGGGACGACCAGGACGTATCCGTTGAAACCTTTACCGTCCACGTTGGCGAACAGCAGGCAACGTTCACCCTGGACGGTACCCGCGTATCCGGCAGCACCGCGATCGATGCGGACGCACCGTTCATGGACAACACGGTGTCCCCCGGTTACGGGTATGGGTACAGCGCCGGCAATGGCCGCGCCCGTATGGGCATCGACATCACCCTTGACACCGCAGCGCTCTCACCGGGAACAAAGGAGGTGTACGTCACCACAGACATCGACGGACAGACGTACGAATCTAACCACGAAGAACTCCGTATTAAAGACACCGGAAGCAACACACCCGGGAACCCCGGAAACGGCGGACCGAGCGGCAACGCCCCACGGTGACCACCCACGTTTTCCTCTCTTTTTTCTTCCAATACCCCGGTTCACTCGGAGACCATGTGATCGATCTCCTGCCGGACCGCTGTTTCGATCGGTGTCGGATCGTCAAGCGGCTGCTGCTGGTCCGCGACAAGGGACATCGGTGACGGCGGTGTCCGATCAACGGGCGTGACCGTCACGTCCCGGCCGTAATCTGCTTCGAGTACGTCCCGGATGATCTCGGCGACGGCCTGGTTCGTCATGGTCGCGGTGCCGATCGCATCATCCCCGAACTCTCCGAACACTGTCTCGATAAGTACGTCCACCACGTCCTGGACGGCGACGTATCCCCGCCGGATCTCGCCGTTCCCCCAGACTTCAATCTCACCGTCAAGTCCTTCCTCGATCATGTCGTATACCTGTCCCCGGACCGCACCGGCCCCGACCACGTTGGTCAACCGGTGCCGGAAAAAATCAGCGTTATCATACATCTTCAGGATCTGTTCACCAGCCACCTTCGAATACGAGTACGCGTTCTGCGGCTGCTTCGCCCCAATCGTGGACGTAAACACCAGCGGCACACCGTACCGGTCCGCATACTCCGCAACGTTCCTGACGGCCTGGATATTATCCGCATAGATCTGGGACGGCGCACTGCACCACACATCCGCCTCCGCCGCAAGATGGAACACGGCATCGAAGGCGTGATCGGCGAATACCTGCTCCACCAGATGCTCGTCCGCCACGTCATTCGTCCCATACCGGTTCGCATCGTCCGGCAGTTCCCGGTCGATCCCGAGCACGTCATGCCCGTTCTGTTCCAGTGTTTCGACAAGATGCGACCCGATGAACCCGGCAGATCCGGTCACAAGTACCTGTACCATACACTCCATGTACAGCACCCAACAATTTAAAACAGTACCGTCCACACAGGACTGATCTCGCCCACGCACACCACGAACCGGCCAACAATAGGCGGAGCGACCACCACGACCACCCACGATGTTACTTATCAGTGACAAACCATCCGTCGTGTTTATAAATTTGTTTCCTCCCAGTAGTAACATGGGTATGCGGTGGCGGAAGGTTGTGGTGGCGCTGGCACTTATGATGGTTCTTACCGGGCAGGGTATCGCCGGGCCGTATCAGCGGGTCGGTGATAGTCTCAGTATCAGCGAGGACGTGTCGGCGTCCGGTTCTTCGTCCGTTTCCGTCTCCCAGCGCGTGACACAGGTAGATACCGTATCAGGAGTCGTGACGCGGGTCGGAGACACCAGTGTGAGCGTGGAG
>CAZCWR010000139.1:0-4353 GCA_964502455.1 uncultured archaeon
GTCCAGTTCGGGAACACGGCTGCATTCCTGGTCGCGAACTACGCGCTGCAGAAAATCAATGCGATCCCGGTCCCGATCTCGCCGTTGAATACGGAGGACGATATCAAATACATTACAGAAGACGCCCGGGCAACGTGGGCTGTAACGACAGCGGAAAAGACCGATACCTTTGCGAACCTGCCAGTAACCGTCATGACACTCCCCACCCAGCTCGATGAGTATAGCGACACGCTTGACGCACGGGGCGATCCGGACGATTTCGCGTTACTGCTGTACTCTTCTGGGACGACCGGGAAACCGAAGGGGACGATCAAGACTCACCAGGAGTTACGGGCAGACGCAGACGTGATGGCGGAGGCACTCGACCTCACTGCGGAGGACACGATTAGCGGTACCGCCCCGATCTCGTTCGCCATGGGCTACCTCGTGTTCGGTCTGACACCGTTCCACCGCGGTGCTACGGTCTCGTTGACAGAACGTCGGGACCCGACACATATCGTGGACCGAATCCGGCAGGACGATGTCACCATCTTCTCCGCTGTCCCCACAAGTTACAACAAGATCCTGGACGCGGTGGAAGGCACCGATTCGGACCTGTCCACGCTCCGAATCTGCATGACCGGCGGCGAAGAACTGAAACGGCACACATACGACCGATGGAAGGACCAGTGCGGCCTGACACTCGACAATCACTACGGCTGCACGGAACTGCTGACTATCGCCCTCTACCAGTCCGGCGACATGACCCCGTGTGCCAACGGCACACCGCCGGAAGACCTGGACATCACATTGCTGGACGGGGAAAAAGAGGGCGAACTCGCAGTCAAAGGCCCTGTCAGGGTACGGTACTGGAACAACACCGAGGCACAGAAGGATGCCACCCACAACGGATACTTCCGAATGGGCGATATATTCGAGAAAGACGCGTCCGGCGAATATATGTTCAAGTGCAGAAAAGATAATCTTATCGTCACATCCGGGTATAAAGTGTCCGCGAACGAGGTGGAGAACACGTTACTGGACCACCCGCACGTAGCGGACGCGGCCGTCATCGGCGTCCCAGACGAGACCCGTGGTCAACGCATCAAGGCATTCGTCGTCCCAGCGAACGGACTGCAGGGCGAACGCGGCAAAGGCGAACTCCAGGGATACGTCAAGGCCAGTATTGCCCCATACAAGTACCCCCGAGAAGTCACGTTCCTCGAGACCATCCCCCGCACTGATGTCGGTAAAGTGGACCGAAAACAGCTAGAACAGCACAACTGATGACCGGCAAACCAGTATACGTACCAACACAGGCATCAATACGCGTTATTATACGTACCAACACAGGCATCAATACGCGTTATACACGTATCCGGTCCATTCATCTTATTCTCCGACCAGAACACCGGCGAACAGGCTGCGGATCTTGTCCACAATCGAGATTAACACGGACGAGGTTTCCGAAACTGACTCGCCCTCCGCATCACCCTGCCCTTTACTGTCCGCTGCACTGGTCTCACCGCTTTCTCCCTGTCCACTGTCCTGTTCGGCGGCTTCCTCCGTTATTACCTCAACCGTCCGTTCTATACTCGTCGTCGCCCCATCCACATCGGTCACCTGCACCGTGTAGTTGTATGTATCCGCCGGAAGCCGCCGAGTATCAACCGTAAACGTGTCTCCCTCACGACCGATGACCGTATCCGGGAACATCACCTCCACCGTCTCGACACCGGTCTCATCCCGTGCATTGACCGTAACGGACAGGTTCTCCCCCATGACCACGGTACCGGGCGCGGACACATCCACCTGTGGCGGCCGATTCTCTACGGTCACATCCACGGTACGCTCGAACGTATTATCCTGCGTCGTGGTCAACGTCAGTGCCAGGGACTGCTCACCGAGTGACACATCACCCGGTAATTCAATCCACCCGCCGAATCGGTCATCGCGGACATCCAGCACCGTCCCATCCGACTCCCCAGACCAAGACACATTCACGGACTGGATCAACGCCACCGACCCGTTCACGTAGATACCACTGTCACGGTACACGGTGGACGCATTGGACTGAAACGACTCCAGTTCCTGCTCCAGATCCACCGTCCGGAACGGGATATACCCGAACGCCTCACGCTGGAACGTATGCCCCGTCGCATTCTCTCCCGTATACGTGATCCACGCAGCAAGATCGTTCAGCTCCTTGAAATCACGGGCCGTCGTAAAGCTCCATGACACGTACCGATCATCCATCGTAAAACTCAGGGACTCCGACGCCACGGTATCGTTCGGCCGGTACCGCACCGCCATCTCGAAGTCCTCCAGTTCACTGAACGTCAGCTCCGGATGCAGGTGATCGATCCACACCGACAGATCAACGATCGTCTCCCCGTCCTCGATACTGATCTCGTACGTCCCATACAGTTCAAAATCCTGGACACTATCATCTTCTCCCGTCAACACCAGTTCATACTCCATTTCCTGCCCGGCCGCAGCCACCCCACTCAACATGACAACAAGAACACCGGCCACGACCAGCAACACCGTCCGCCGCATGCACAACCACGCGCATCGCCCGGATAAAAAACTATGCGGTCACTACTACCCACCACCCCGTAAAAACCATACGCAGAATCCACTGATAACACTACATACTATCAGCGTTCCTGTTCATCTACTATCTTACGCATCCTGTCAATAAATGCAGACGCCTCTTCATATACCTGTTCAAACTCTTTCTCGGAAAATCCAGGATGAATCTCATAATCTGCCTCCTCCCGCAAACGCTACAGGGTCTGAATAATAATCGCCGTATCACGTTCAACCAGCTCCTGCTCCTGATACAGCACCTGATACACTTGATGGACCGTTCCACTATGCGACTTCGGTTCCTCCCTGACCGACAGTAACGCCGCTTTTGCAGCATAGAATACGGCATAATACAACCTACAACCGATTAAACCGTACACGCAACGAACCCTCCTCGCCAATAACGGCAATATCCTGCAATGCCTGCTCCGCTAACTCCATATAATCCTCCGGCGACTCAGACATACACTTCACCTGTCTCCTGCACCTCACGCCCAAATACTGTATCCTTCACAGACCGGTACTCCTCCACCGTCTTCACAATCGGTATAAGCAGCACACCATACTCTACACCAATATCAAATGCAATCCCATCAATCAATTCAACCTGCTCTTCGTCCTCAACAACCACAAATACATCCACATCACTCTCCTCCGTCTCCTCACCACGCGCCACTGATCCGTACAGAATCAACCTATGCAAATCCTCACCAAGCTCCTCCTGCACCCGCCCCGCAAACACCTCAAACGCCGCACGATGCTTACTGCTCTCGTCACCCAACTCCTGACTCATACACAAACAACTACCCACCAGCCCTTAAAAACTATGCGCAGAAATGCACCTTCTATCATACAGAACACCACCTCTTAGGATATAACAGGTACAACAGGGACAGGCAGGAAAAACAGAAGTGAAGAGATAACATGAAAGTATACGTTCGTTCTTCTTTTCAGTCTTCAAGAACTGACTCAGCGAACGCAAGCGCATCCCGTATCCGTCCCGGTACATCATATGACCACGGATACACTATGCAATAGCTACACCTTCTTTGACAGCCGTCCGTACAATATGTGATTGCCGTTCCCGTTTCTCCATGAACTCCCCGGGTGTCAGGCAGATAAACTCCGGCGTAGGAAGCGTATCATAATCCCAATCAAGATACAGGTCCACTGAACGCTCATTCCACGGAACATCTTCAAAATCCGGTGAGACAATCAGCAGATCCACATCACTCTGCTCACGGTAATCCTCTCGCACCCTGCTACCAAACACAATCACTTTCTCTAACCGGATATCATGCTGTTCTGCCAGCTTCTCCACCATCTCCTCTACGCGTTCAATTGTTTCCGTATCCATGATAATAACTCCTCCACTTCCTTCAAACGATCCTCAACATTTTCAATTGAAGCGTCAATATCAGGGTACCGGAACCCGGTATACGCCGGGTTCAACCGCCCCAGTAACTGCAAATACTGCGACGGCACAATATCTTTCCCCAACTCCACAAGGTTATGTGTCCGATCATACTCTCCGCGATCAGCAATCTGTACCGCCTTCAATCCCTTCTCCACCGCCTGCTGAAGCAGAAATCCTGCCGTCTCTTCACGACTATCCTCCAACATATACCGTGCATCATCCAAATCCTCCTCAGCTTTTTCCAGCCACCGCAACGCCTCCTCACGTTCACCCGCCATACCTACCTGATGCGCGCTCCGCCTATAAAAACCATGCGCAGAACTCCATCCTCTTTTCATCACATAGCGCAGCCCTCACATCTCTTG
>CAZCWR010000140.1:0-4319 GCA_964502455.1 uncultured archaeon
AGGCCGCGTGGCCCTCCTCGACGAGTCGTCTGGCGAGTTCCGCTGCGACGTCCGCCCGGCCTACCTGCTGCAGGATACAGGACTGCTGCATGAGCCGGGCGACTGGGGGAACCTGCCGGCAGGCGAGGCGGACGGTGGTGTCATCAATGCGCACGGCACACTGGTCGTGGACCACTTCCCATTCGCCCCGGCCGGCACCGAGATTGAGATCCAGGATGATGAAGCAGTCGCGATCCAGCATCCTGGTGACGAGTCATCGGAGCTGGCGGATGCGTTCGAGAACATTGATGGGGCGCGGAACGTGGCAGAGTTCGGGTTCGGGACAAACCCGGCGGCAACGTTGATCGGGAATGTGCTGCAGGATGAGAAGGTGCTGGGTACGGTCCACATCGCGTTCGGGGACAACACGTCGTACGTCCCGAGGGGTGATGAGCGGCGGGTGCCGTGTGATATCCACTGGGATACGGTGTGTGACGCCGCAACGGTTTTATTCGACGATGAGAAACTGCTGGACCACGGGGAACCTGTATTCCTGGAGGATACCGGGATCACTGTGTGAGGCAGCACCATGGCAGACGACACGAACCAGGCGGTTTCTGCACTTGAGGATCGGATCAAGGAACTGGATAGTAACCAGCAGGATTTGATTGATATCATGAAGACGCTGCGGGAGAAAGTGACCGAGGTCGCTGCAGCGGATGACGATGACCGGGAGGCTGCGGTCCAGGACTTGGAGGAGCATCTCGATGACGTGCGGAAGAAGGTGCGACAGATCAAGCTCAAGGAGGAGCAGGATGTATCAGAGCTGAAGGCGAATGTCGGTGCGTTACAGGATGAAATTGAAGCGGTCGCCGAACATGCTGGGGAACAGGATGCGGACGGTCTCAAGGACCGGATCGAAGAACTCAGTGACCGGCAGGAAGAGATCGCGGACGCGGTAGAGCAGTCCGAGGAGCATTCCAAGGAACAGGGCGTGGAGGAGCTCCGGCAGAAACTCACGGAGCTCAGTGACCGGCAGGAAGAACTCCGGGATACGATGACCGACCTGCTGCGCAACTACCGGGAACTGCAGGAACACCATACGGCAGAGACAGATGACGCAGCCGGTGACGGGCAGGACGATACTGCCGATGATACTGCAGAGGATGCCGATGAAGAAGGAGATGTCTCTACCGACGCTGGGGGTGCGGCGGTGATGCAGGAGGTCGAGGATGCATCGCTCGCGCTTGAGGAGACGATACGGCATATTGAGCAGATGTTCCAGGATGTGGGGATGCTGCGGCAGGAGACTTCGGTCATGCTGGAAGGTGTGTCCGAGGAGCAGCACACGATCCTGGAGCGGATGAACACGTTGGAGGAGCGGATGGAAGCGATAGAGATCGAGGAACGTGTTGACAAGGCGGAACTCGAGCAGAAGATTGCGGAACTAGAGGCACAGGGCACCGATCTGTCGGATATCCGGGAGCAGCTCCGGAACCTGAAGATAGAGGAGAAGGTGGATGCCGCGGAACTCCGGGAGGAGGTCGCTGATATGCGTGATCAGGGTGTCGATATGACCGCGATCGAGGGGCGGCTGGAGAAGCTTGCGCTGGATGATCGTATCGACGAGGCCGGACTCCAGGAAGAGATCCGGGAGCTGCAGCAGGCTGTGTACGGGAGTATGGATGATACCGGACGGCTCCGGTGGCTGGACAGCAGTGTCTCCGCGCGTATCGATCGGATGGCGAACAAGACGCGGGAGCTGCAGCAGCATATCGATACGGTCAGCCGCGAGGAACGGATGGACGTGGAATCGCTGCAGGACCAGCTATACGGGTTGCGGGATACGCTTGAACGGTACCGGCAGGATGAGGATGAAACGATCGACGACCTCCGCACTGATATAGATGCTGTACTGGAACTGGGCGAGAATGCGGAGCTTCTTGAGCAGCTGCATACCGCTGTCGGCCAGCTGAAGGAGGAGCTCGATTCGAGCGAATCGGTGACAGAGGAACGTATCGCAGCGGTCGAGGACCGTATCGACCAGGTCCAGTCCTCGCTTCATGATGCGATCGAGGAAGAGGATGAACTGACGGAGGAACGGATCGATGACGTCGGTAATTATGTTGCCGAGGTACAGGAGGAGCTGGAGGACGAGATCGAGGAACAGGCTGAAGAGCAGGAAAAACGGATCGCTGCTGTACGGGGGTACGTGAAGAAACTGAAGAACCAGGTCGAGAACGCGATCCGCAGCCGCCAGAACACAGAAAAGAAGCACAAGGAACAGCTTGAAGAACGATTGGACGCCATCACGGAGCAGCACGAAACGACCCAGAAACGCCTCAAAAAACTGCGTCAAGAGATAGATACGTCCCAGGAGGAGGGCGGTACCGTGGACAAGCTTGAAACCCAGCTCACGACGAACCGGCAGCGCATCGAATCCATCAACGACCAGCTGGATAGTCTCCCATCACAGGATGACTACCGGGAGTACACGGATGAACAGATCGCTGATATCGAAGACGAGCTGCAGGAACTCTCCGACCTCGTCCTGCAGGTTCTTGACACACATGACGATAGGCAATGACTGTCGAATAAGCTCCAGACACGGCAGGCGCGTTACCGGCAGGTTGCTACCGGCGAACGCTGAAACAGGGCGAATCTATTTAAATCTTCTATACGGAGTGGCACACAGATATGAACATGGCAGCTTCCGACGCTGTATCCTGCTGGAATTCTACACTGGATACAGTCGTTATGCTGCCAAATGGACTGGACTTTAGCTCCAATATTAAGCTGTTCCGGGGCTAAAGTCCAGGACCATGACGTCTTCTCCCTTTCTTTGTCACCCCAAACGGGTGGTGGTTCATGGTTCTGGACGAGCTGAGACTCAACGACGGCGCCCAACGGCTCGCACTGGTCCTCTGCCTCCCCCTGATAGACGGCGTGTTCGCCACCCTGCTCGTCACCGGCGCGGTCAACACGTTCTCCAACATCGTGGTCGTCGCACTCACCATCTTCACCGGTGCCGGCGCACTCGCCGTCCTCTACTCCCACGCAGAAACAACGACAGATGCAAAACAGCTGGTGAAACAGGTTGCACCTATCCTGGTAACAGGCGTGGTCGGTGTGGCCCTTGTCGCCCCGGTCTTCGCCGACCTGTTCCACGTCTCAAGACTTCAAACTGCGGCCGCACTCGTCGTGCTGGTCATCGCCGCACAACTCCTGGAACTCCCATACGCCAGCACGTTTTCACCGCACGCCATCGTCCTCACCGGCTTCGTCCTCTCCGTAAAGAACCCTGAAGCCGTCACACTCAGCACCGCATACTTGCCGTCTGCACTCGCCACGGCAGCGATCGCCGTCGCCGGCCTGTACCTCGCAGCCCACCTGAACCCGGAACGCATCAGCCTCACCTACATCCAGAAAGGCGGCGCCATCGTCCTCATCCTGATCGCCCTCTCCCTGTTCGGTCTCAACATCCCCTCACAGCTCACACTCACTGTGCTTGGCGGATCATTCGCAGCCGCACTGCTGGACGGCGGCATCTGACCAGCCGTTTTGATTTAAAAACACTGGTACATAAAACGTACACAGCTACCAGAACCACTAATACTATGCGGGGCTGAGAAATCGTATAGGTTTCGAGGACCAGCAAAGCTCCACTTTGCGGGGGTAGCCAAGTGGCCAACGGCGCAGGGTTTAGGATTACCGGCTCCTCGTTAGAGGTGTCGGTTTGAGCATATCGCATCGTTCTAAAAGAACGATGCTTGAGCACCGTTCTCTAAGAAACGGTGCGATCTCTGATATGCGATTGAGGAAATACCCTGTCCCTTAGGGGTTCGCAGGTTCGAATCCTGCCTCCCGCACTTCACAGTGCTTCTGTCAGGATTCGAAGCAAAGCACGGGGACGTGCGACGTTCGAATCCTGCCTCCCGCATTTTCCTGCGGAAAAGCTCTTATCACCGTCCGCTACGCGGCACGGTGAGTCCCGCGTCCATGATTCTCACGTCCTTCCCTGATACATCCCGAACGGCGTCCTGCACCTAAAAAAGGCTGTGATTCCCACGTAGGAGTATGACGAATCTGCCGCCGGCGATGTCGTGGTCGCTGTCGATCCAGGCGGTCGGTGCGATTGTGCTGGATCTTGTGGGTCGTGTATTCGCCACGGGCCACTGCCTGGCACGTGATGATCTCAGCGGGAAGCAGACAGTGGTATACCTGCTCGTCGTATGGATCGTGCCATACATCTGGATCGTATACCTGCTGCTTGGGAAAGAACGAACCGCGCAGTTCCTGTCCTGATTTCTGTTACGGTGTCAGAACATCGGTAAACAGCA
>CAZCWR010000141.1:0-4317 GCA_964502455.1 uncultured archaeon
ACGGTATACTCGATATGCGGTTAAATGTATAAAAAGCTGTTTGGTGTCGGGCGGGGAAGTGGTAGGATGACTGTTTCGAGGGGAAACAGGTAATAAATAGGAGTGCTGTATTGCTGTGTATGGTCTACGGGCTTGGACTGGGGCCGTCGATCGGTGTCGCGGTTGTTGCGGTCGTGGCACTGGTGTACGGGGCGGAGCGTGTCGTGGATAGGTTGACGGCGATCGCGGAGTTCTACGGTATCCCGGATGTTGTGATTGCGGTGTCTGTTGTGTCGATCGGCACGAGTCTGCCGGAACTGTTGTCGCATCTTGTGGCATCCGCTGGCATCCTGTCCGGGTCGTTGAGTTATGAGATCGCGTCGTCAACGGTGCTTGGAGCGAATATCGGGTCAGATGTGGTGCAGCAGACGCTTGTCGTGGGTGTGGTTGTCCTGGCGTTCACGTGGATGGGGAGTAAGAACAGGTTCCAGTTTGACCATAAGTTCCTGAAGATCAACTATCTGCCGATGATCGGAGTCCATCTGATGACCCTTGTACTGGCGTGGGACGGATATCTGTCACGGCTGGATGGTGGCGTGCTGTTCGGCAGTTTCCTGGTCTACATGTACTTCCTGTACTACACGCGGGACGACCGGTTAAACCATGATGTGGAGGAAAGCGACAACATCCAGCGGGACGCAATAATTACAGGTGCTGCACTTATCGTTGTGTTGAGCAGTGCCCATGTTCTCCTTAAAGTGACGGAACAGATCGTGGCCGTTACCGGGCTTGGCGGGTCCATCATCGGTGTGATGACGCTGGGGATCGCGGCCGCCCTCCCAGAACTGTTCACCGCGATCCAGGGCATCCGGCATCAGGCGTCCGGCATCGCACTCGGCACGTTGATCGGGAGCAACATCACCAACCCGCTGCTGGCGATCGGGCTCGGGAGTATTGTGTCCACGTACTGGGTGCCACGCCCGCTGGTGCTCTGGGACCTGCCGATGCAGGTCGTCACCGCAAGCATGCTGCTCGTCTACCTCCTCTTCATCTCGGATCGGAAACTGGGATGGAAAGGCGGCATCTACCTCGTCGGCCTCTACGGATTCTACGTGGTCATACGGTTCATGTTCTTCGCCGTCGACTAGACAAGACGAACATGAACCAGCGGAGCGGTTCATGTTCTTTGCTGTAGACTGAGCGTCTACAGCACGAGAACGGTTCTACAGTATGCAGTAACCGTGCGCTTTGCTGTAGACTGAGTGCCTATAGTACGAGTCTATTCTATTGCTGTTCTGTGTTGCCGCCGTATACTTTGAATCCGCGGTAGAAGACCAGGCCGACGACAACGGCGGTAATTGCGGCCGCAACGGGATTATTTGTCCTGTCGTCCTGTGGGCCGATATCATGCAGGAACGCCGGTTCGGAACTGTTGACGTATTGATCGGTGGTGGAGCTGCTGACGGTGGCTGCCAGGAGAACAAACAGGACGGTTACCACAAGCAGTTGCGTACAGCAACGCATACCGCATTGTTCCGCTCGTAGGTTTAAATACCTGCCAGTGCCACATACAACCGCGATGGCCGTACGCTCCAAATCTGATACCGGTAGCGAGGACTCGTCCACGTACGAAGCATGGCTGGATCGGATCCGGGAGGATATGCAAGATATATCGGGTACGCAGCTTACAATGGAGTACGATAGCGGTGAGTACACGATAAGGGATACAGAGGTGTTGGCGAAGCAACGGCGTGAAGACCGGAAGATGGAAAAGGAAGGTGGCTGGGTGTATAACGCGCTGAGAGAGATGGTGCGTGCAGGAGAGACATCAGACGACTACGCACCCGGCGCATTCGGCGAACAAAACGAGTACGTCGAACAGGACGAGGGAGAAGACCGGGAGTACGGAGAGCATAACGCGGATGAAGACGGCGAGTTTATCATCGACGAGTTCATGACGTCCCAGGGTCCGTGGGTAAAAAAGCAAGACGAGGAAGGCCGGGAACAGTACCTGAAGCAAGGGGAGCCGATGGTGGATTATGGGGAGGACGAGGACACCTGGCAGGAGCAACTGGAAACGGCCCGGAAAGCATATAAGACCGCCAAGTCTCACAAACTGCCGGGAGAAGACGATTAATGCCAAGATAACTGCTTCTACAGGATATACGGGGTCTTGACCACCGAAAGCTTTTTATATAACTTACTATAAATAAGTAGTAACAGGTGATGTCGGTGGGGTACAGGATAAAAGTAAATGACAGGACGGAGAGTATCCGGGCGAAGCAGTGGGAAGAATACGAAGAGATGCCGATACCTGGCGTGGTAAAGGGAGCTGCGCAGGCGGCAGATGAGGTATACGAGGAGCAGTACAGGGATGAAGACGTTGACGCGTTCGTAGCGGAATACGATGAGGCCTGTGACCCAGAAGAACTTGTGGATCTGTATGGGTTGAGTGAGGACCGGGCGTTTGGCGAGCAGTACGAGATTGACGAGCGGTATGCGTTTGATGCAGACGACATTGAAGACTGGGAGGAGATGCTGGAGCGGCACGCGGCAGCCGAAGGAATCGGTGAATACGGGTTGTAGCGGCCGTCAATGGCACTGTACTTGTTTTTAAATCTTGTTGTGTATGGAGTGAGGTAGGGAGATTGTATGCCTGGTGGGACAAAACAGACGATCTGTGTGCACTGCGGGGAGACCGCGACCCGGATGAACACTGCGGATCAGCCGGTGTGCACGGACCACAAGGAAGATAAGCCGGTGGAGATGGGGTGCCCGGAATGCGGGTTCTCCATGTCGATCAAGGAAGGCCGTTACGGGTATTTCTGGGGCTGTGAAGGGTATCCGGGCTGTGAGAAAACGATCTCGCTCAAGGATTCTGTCAAGATGCGGCTCCAGGATGACTGAGTGATATACACTGTTGTCAGTGCCTGTCTGATGTGAAAAATTGGTGTACGGTTAAATATTTGGGTGTGGCAGCGACTGTATGGCCGAAGAACCCAGTAGCACGGGGATTGACCGGGACACTGCCGCTATGCTGTGCTACCTGTTCATGTTCGTCTCCGGTATCGTATTCTACGTTGTGGAGCACCGCAGTGATTATGTCCGGTTCCACGCCGCCCAGAGTACCATCACGTTCGGCGGCCTGTACCTGCTCAGTCTTCTGCTCGGTGCACTTTCACTGGCTGTGTTTGCGGTGCCTGTGATCGGCCCGCCATTCGCGGCATTGCTCGGGACGACATCCATACTGATCATCCCATTCAGTATCGGGGTGTGGCTGTTTCTCCTGTACCAGACATACCACGGTAACCGCTACCGGCTGCCGATCGTCGGCCGATATGCGGACCGGTACGTATGACCTGATCGGTATGTTGTCCGTATACGGGCTGGGAAAGACGGGGACGCTGGTGGAGGTGGGGGGTCCGGGGGGCGACCAACTGTCTTAAATCACGGATACGACCACAACAGTATGGAGCGTGATGGGCGTGTGCGCCGGTTTGTGGCAGCGGCGTTTGTTCTGGTCCTGTCTGTTCTGGTCGCATACCGTATCAACAGGCCAGTTCCGGGTATGCCGATTGTCCTGGCACTCCTGCTGGGAGCAACGGTCGTACTGTGGATACTTCAGAACGCCACGACTCCCCGGGAACTCCGGAAAATCCGCGAGGAGAGACAGCGGCTTGATGCGTATACGGCGGTCGTCACGATGCTGGTTGCCGGTCTCATGGCGTTTATCCTGACGTACCTGGCGGCCTATCTGCACATGATCATCGTGTACACACAACGGCAGTCAGGTATGTTCGCACAGTTCCTGTTTGAACTGCTACAGCGTATCCGTCTGTTTGAACTGTTCCACGTCGTCCCCCTGACAGCGTTGTTCGTGCTGACCGTCATCGTTCTCACTGCAGGCGTACTCGTCGTGTATCCGGCGATCCCGATCAGGCAACAACGACTCGCTACCACCGTGACATTCCTCCTGTCCTGGATATACGGCTTTTCCCTGCTGTACTTGATCGAACCAATCATCCATCCGCTTACGCCGGAAAGCCTGGTCATCGATGCAGTACTCGTCACAATCTGGGCAAATCTGTTCTACCACCTGTATCAAGAATTTCCGGAGGCATAACTGCAGTCGAGGGTACACCTGCCAGGACAGCCGGTCTACCACACCAGAATAGTGTATTTTTTATACTGGTTTCCCCCATGTACGGATATGCGTTCCAGACTGGGTATCAGCTTTACGATGACGCTGGTTGTTGTGGGTGTTGTCCTGTTGATGACCTCTGTTGTGGTGATTATTGCTGGTGGTGGTGCGCTCGGTGACTGGGGGCAGCAGACCAA
>CAZCWR010000142.1:0-4283 GCA_964502455.1 uncultured archaeon
ACCGTCCAGTTTACACCGGTCGGGACGGACACGATACGAAAGACGAGTACAGGAACGGTGACGGCGACGGTGGACGGCACCGGGACAGGCCGTGTCGTGTTTGACAAAGTGTCTGCAGATATTTTGAACGGTAGTGGGACGGTGACCCTGTACCGGAACACGAATGACACGCTGGTGACCGGGGCGGCATCGTCGACAACGTACACAGCGTCCTCCGGCCAATCTGGGATGAGCAGTCCGAAATGGACGATGAAAGCAAATATCACAACTATTCTACAGTCCACGCTTGACACGTACTATACGGATTCCTCGACCAGTGCTGAATCTGTTGATCCGTCGTATACGTTTTCCCGGGACACGACGTTGACGGGGACGGGCAGTACTGTGGCCATGCACCTGAGCTTTTTCGCGTGGGGTGATACGGCGACCGGGTACCTGAAGATTGATGGGGGGACGAAAACAAGCACCGGTCTTGGCACCGCCACACAGTTGACGTACACGGTCACGAACTCGGCAACACCGTACAGTAACCCGGTGGTGACATTCGCCGTCCACCTCGGCGGGACCGATACTGGTCGTCTAGAGCTATTTACGCGGAGTGCGACACTGTACTCGTCGGCGGGTACAGCGACTGCCACGTTGACCGCACACAAGAATCAGTTTGTCAAAGTGTACTAACAGCCGTGCATACGACAGCACATCTTCTTGACTTCTCTTCCCCCTATGCGGGATATGGGCAAGATAATTAGTGACGTGACGTGCCGCGTGTCACATCCCGGGTCATGTCAAGTATTTACACGGGACTGGATCCGGCGGGGAACGGGATGATGGCGGTGAAGTCGGGGGGAGGGGGTTACGTGTTGTTGAGATAGTGCATGACGTGGGAGCGGAACTGGTCAAAGTCATCCAGGTGGTCTAGGTGTTCGTATACCTGTCTGTCATCAATGTCGCCGTAGCGGTGGACCAGTACGTTTCTGAATCCTTTCATGTCTTTCAGTGTTTCTCCGAACGGTCTGGGGAGGATGTTGGCGTTCACCAGTTTGTCGATGATGTGTTCTTCGTCACTGGGTGCCCCGAGTCCCTCCTCTTTCAGGATGAGGGCGGAGATGTCGATCACGGTTTCAATGCAGAGATGGAGGAGACGTTCGTATTTGCGTTTGTTCGCCTGGTATGCGTCGAAACTGTCCGGTAGATCGCTGCGGAGTTCGTCGAGATACTGGTCAAGCTGGTCTACCTTGTGCAGGATACGTTCTTCATCCACGTTGCTTCACGCCGGTGAGATGGGCATCGTGGAGTGGTTTGAAGTCCTCGTATGCTTTCACGAATGCGATGATGGTATCGTAGAACCGGTTCTTGTCACTACAGTAGATGAGTTCTCCTTCTTCCAGTACCCGGTGTCGTATATACATCGGTAGATCGTTGAACCGTTGCAGATCCAGAATTGCTGGAGCTTCCCGAACAATAGACGTGATATCATCATCGGTGAACAGTGCCACATCTATATCATTGAACTCCTCGTCACGAGCATAGCTTCCATACACCATGGCAGCGTAAACGGATGTATCCGGCAGAAGGTTCTCCAGTACCGAGAGTGTATCGCGTTTATCTCCCATACCTATATCATACTGGCACCCGCCAGTTTTAACTATTAATGGTTTGTTCGTGGTATACCGATAACGGTATTGATGTACGGAGGGACGTGTGGCGCCAATATCTTCTTAAGCTTCTCTTCCCAGTAGGCGGGATATGGGCGAGGGGGATGGCGGAACAGACGTTGTCGTATTCATTGACGCGCTCAGTCCGCGCGAGGTTAAAGGGTTCCTCGAGGAGATGTATCAGGGGGACATGGACAGTGATGTGCCCCGCGTCACACCCCGGGTCATGAGTTCGATCTATACTGGACTGGACCCGGCGGAAAATGGGATGATGGCGGTGTCACGGCACGGCGGGGAGCAGACGACCCGGCCACGGAAATCCACGTTCATCGACCAGTGTGTCCGGGAAGGCATGAATGTCCTGTCGATGGGGATGCCGTTCTCCGTCCCGTTCCAGGTGGCGAACCAGGGCAGTATGCTGCACGGGGATGCGTTGCAGGGCGCGCAGCAGGTGATCCCGCAGCAGGCCGCAGGATTGATCCAGGTCCCGGCCCCGAGCGCGGACATGATCCAGGACCACCCGGACACCGTGTACGCCTCGTTCTTGGACCAGACCCGGAACTATTTCACCCGTGCCAAGGAGGTCATCCGGCGCGGCGACTTCGATGTGGTGTTCATCGGCTACCGCTTAGTGGACAGTTACTGCCACTTCCAGCACACCGAACAGCGCAATGGAAAGCCGTACCGCCAGCACCTGATCGACCACCTCCAGAGTTTGTTGTCAGAGCTGTATAACACGGTGGATGGCGATCTCATGTTCTTCAGTGACCATGGGCAGACCGAGCTGGAGACGACATTCCGTATCAACCAGTGGCTGAAGGACAACGGGTGGCTGGATTACAAGGTGGACTACGACTTTATCGATACGCTTGAAGAGTACCAGGGCGGTGAGACACATCCCGTGGATCAGCGGGTGGAGAACCAGTTCACGTTCGGCCGGCCCGGCGTCAAACTGATCGAGGAAAACTCGCAGGTCGTGTGCAGCGACCCGTTCGACTCCTGCCTCACACTGTTATGTGATCGTGAAGACTTTGACGTGGAACGGTTCCGGCAGGAACTCATGGATACTGGCATGTTCCGTTCGGTCAAGTACAAGTGGGAGCTGTACGACGAGGACGCCGACTTCTACGACTCGGTGCCGGACATCATCCCGGACCGGAAGGGAGGCGTGTTCGTGTCCGGCAACCTCCACAAGGACCCGATCGGCATGGGCTACTACCGGACCGGCGTCCACGACCGGACCGCCTGCTTCGGCGCTACCCGCGATCTCAATATTCCGGAGGGAACGATCAAGCCGGAGGACATGTACGGCATCATCACCGACTTCATCGGACTGGAGGTCACGCAGTCCCCGCTCCAGATGCAGGAGATCCAGCAGTGGACGCAGGACGAACTTGACCTGGCACAGCAACAGCTTAACGATGCGATCCAGCCGGACAGCCAGCTTCCGGCGGAACCCCGGCAGAGCCAGCAGGCGGATACGGTCACGAAGCCGGGCGAGTCCTTGCAACAGGGGCAGGAAGGGCCGACGACCGGTGCGCAGGTCGAACCGGGTGATACGCAGTGACGTGGAACAGCCGCATCCATGGGAAGGATGTGCATCCGGAGGGCACCAGCCAGACCGACTTGATCCGTGAGGCCGTGGAGACGCTGGAACAGGCATTGGACGAGCACGACGCGGAGGATATCCTGTTCCTGTGGACCGGGGGGAAGGAGGCGCAGGTGATCGCGGACCTGCTGCTGTACACGGTCGGCGGCGACAACGAACGGTCACCGGTCACGTTCGGCACTATCGACACCGGGAACCATTTCGATGAAATGTACGACTTCCGGGAGGATTACGTGGCAGCGACCGGTGACCAGGGCGCCCAGACCGTTGGCCCGTTCACCGGGGTACAGGACGTGGTCGTTGAAACGCATGACGAGTTCCTGGAGCACATCATCGAGAACGAGCATGATCCCCGCGGCTACCACGGCGAGCACACCGGTGAATGGCTGTGTCCCGAATGTGAACAGGAAGCTGTGTTGAACCGGTACACGGTGCAGTGCGGTGCGTGCGGTGCGGATACGCAGTTGCATCCGGTGCAGCGGCAGAACACGCAGCCCGGCGAATGGGGTGTCCCTGAGTCCTGCGGCGTGTTGAAGGTGGTGCCGCTGAAACGGTTCATCGAGGACCACGGGTTCGACGTGCTGATCACCGGCCGGCGCGGCGACGACACCGTGGTCCAGACCGATGAGAACGATGATCTGGCGCGTGTCGAGGACCGGGACGAGCCCGTGCCGCATACCCGGATCAACCCCTTGGCGAACTGGCATGAGGCCAACGTCTGGGCGTATATCAAGGCGGAGTCCGTGTCCTACCCGGCGCTGTATGACCAGGGATACCGGCATACCGATGCAGAATGCTGTACCGACCCGGACCAGCAGGTGGTCGGCGAGTACGGTGAAGGCGGCGTGGACCCGCAGAAGGATGCGGCCAAGGACCGGTTGCAGGATATGGGATATATCTAGCGGAGTTTCTGTCTACCTATTCCGTCTGCAGTTCTGGACTGGCGTCCAGTTCACGCGACAGGAGAGGGTTTGGAGAGCGGGGCGCGATGCTTTTTGCGGCCGACACGGCGGAATTTA
>CAZCWR010000143.1:0-4272 GCA_964502455.1 uncultured archaeon
GAGGATAGACACGATCGGCTGCCGGATACGCTGTACGTCTGCTTGTTCCTGATCTGTGTCGTCCATGGTCCTCGCCCCAGTTACTGCCGGTCACAGCAACAGGAGTCGTGAGGAGTTTTATAAACATTGTATGTATCGGGGCTGCAGTGTATTTAAATGAGCGAAAGAATCTGACAGATATGCAGGAAAAAATGTATCGGTTTAACGAGGATGCATTTGATCAGGACCAGTACGATGCCGTGCTGGGACAGGATTACGACGCCGATGACCTTGAAACAGCATTAAATGCTGATGACGATTTAGACCGGTTGAAAGCCGCCTTCGAGTGGAAGCGGCAGTTTAATGCGGACTACATTATCAATAATCTTGGTATTGGGCCGATTGAAGCACAGCAATATCTGGGAGAACTTGAGGACGACGGATACATCGAGATGATAGAGATAGATATTTGACCTGCCAAGGCTACCAGTAGTTTAATGTAAACGCATGAGGTGTGACTCGGTTACTGGTCCGCGTACTGCAGGTTCCGGTCATTTTCCCAGTTCTTCTGGCATTTGGATGAGCAGAAATAGTTCCGTGATCCATCTGCCTTGATGAACAGCTTTCCACCGGTCTTCTCCAGTTCCGTGCCGCAGTATGTGCAGTCAGCCATTGTGATCAGCCCTCCATTTCTGTCTCCTGGAGGATGAGGATGTCCTGTTCGCGTACCGGTCCCATCACATCGCGGACGAGAATCTTGCCTTTATCGTTGCCTTCCACGATTTTGCACCGGACCTTCTGAACTCCTCTGTGTCCGCTCTTCCCGAGTACCTGAACGACTTCAGCTGGTACGCCCACTTGTTACACCTTTGTGTTATGCGAGTTCGTCGATCTTTGATACGATGTCCTTCACGTCGTCACTGGCAGAACCCGATTCTGTTATTGCGACGGCACTGGTCCGTACGTTGAGGCCAGCTGCCAGTCCGAGTTCGTCCTTCTCCGGGACAAACGTGTATGCGATACCGCTCTCCTCGCAGAGTGCGGGGAGATGCATCACGATTTCCGGTGGTTCAACGTCACCGGCGATCACCACAAGATCGGCCTCACCACGTTCGATCGCTTTCGTCACTTCGTTTGTTCCTTTGCGGATCGTTCCTGTGTCCCGTGCCTTCTCCACGGCGTTGTACGTGTTCTCTGCCAGGGAGTCGGGGACATCAAATTGTACGTAGCTCATCTTTTTCCACCTCGTATCATCGGCGAACAGGTTGTTCGATTAAGCATACACTATAAAACTTATAAATGTCTCCGGCGGCGTATCGCAACGCTTCCCTGTTATAAGACCTGATTCAAGAATGGGTTTTACAGATACCGTCAGTTGTTGGCATCTGGAGAAACGATGTCCTGAATGGTCTCGGCGCCCTGAACAGTGGCGTCAAGGAGTCGCCGAAACTCCTGTTCGGCCGCCCGATCCTCCTCCAGTGTATTCTCCAGTGTACCAGTCTGTGTCTCCAGTTCATCTGCGAGGTCTTTCATCTCACTCAACGTTGTCAGCGCATCCTTGAACTTGTTCATCGTGATGAACAACGGCCCCTTCTGGATGTCCGGAATGTCAAGTTCCTTCATCTCTGGCGGATTCGGAATCTCCTCCTCTGTCAACCGCGCACCTGTAGCCTCTCCTGCCCGACTGGAAATCCTGCTGTGCTGAGAACCTGTATTCTCATCAGCCTCGTCCTCGGATACCGTATCGGTATCGGTCATCTCCACTTCCTGATCTGATCTCGCAATGGACTCCTGTAACTCTGGCCGTGATCGACGATCCGTCCGTGACTGTCCACGCTGTCCAGCAGACTGTGCCTCCGATGACGCCCGTGACGCCGATGCTGTGTCGTCCCGCGACGGGAACTGTGTGGAACGTCCTTCGGTCCCGTTCTGCTGGTCGCTGCGCTCGGCACCACGTCCAGACTGTTCGCGATCCTGTTTCTGAAGTCTGTCCGTGATGGCACGCCGCTCACCGCCGCCTTCTTCCTGTGTCTGTGACTGTCGCTGCCCTCGTGCCTGTTGACGTTGCGGGTTCCGGCGCTGTCTCCGTTCACCCTGTTCAGCGGTACGGGACTGCTGAGAATCATCCTGCACATCGGATTCCGATTCCTGACGCGACTGCTGTGTGCGTTGCATCTCATCACGTACACTGGCATCCGGCGTGTTTCGCCCCGATTGACGGGCGTCATCCGTATCTGCCCGTGATCGGTCCTCCTGCTGGTCGTCCGATGCCTGTGCATCCTGACGCCGTGCCTGCTGTTCTCGCTGTTCTTCCTGCTGTACCTTTTCACGGATCTGGGCAATATTGTCTTCCAGCTCCCGCTTTTCATCCTGCTCCTTGCCGGACCCCAAGAAGTCAAACATGGTTACAGAGTAGTCTTTTACCGACCTCCCTTTTATAACTTTGTACGGGTGCGGTGCTCAACGATTATAGTCAGGAGTGGGTATAGTACGCCTCAACGGTGTCGCCAGACGTGTCCACGACATTCACAAACCCGAACCGCACGAACTGGACAGTCTCTTCAGGGGTATCAGGTTCGCACAGTCCTTCGACGATATCGCCGTCTGGCATGTGCACTTTGCAGGTCTTGGCGTCCTCCGGCACCCACTGCACAATGTCGGCACCACGGTCCGTGGCCGCGGTGTGGTCGAAACTGTGGAACTTAGCCTCACCGTCCCAGATGTCCACGTTGCACAGGTCCTTCAGCCGTAGCAGGCCTTCCTGCAGGTCCGCGTTCTCGATATAGACGGATGCTGTTCCATCCTTCATGGGCACCGATACGGAGCGGGTGCCGCGGTCCTCCTCGGGGTGACGCGGTACGTTCGCCAGCAAGTCGTCATCGACATCACTGATCTCCAGCCGGACCGGATCGCTTACAAAGAAGTACCGGTCCGCGTCCGTATCGATCAGCTTCCGGTTGAACGAGTGCAGTGTATCCATACTGGCCTCCACATCGTTTTCTGTGACACCCATGTCCAGCCAGAAGTCCCGGATCGCCTCCGACCGGAACCCGCGCTGCTTCAGTGCACGGACCGTCGGGGCGCGCGGATCGTCCCAGCCGTTGAGGTCGCCGTCCTCGATCATCTCCACCAGCGTTGACGTGCTCATCGGCGTTTCCAGTCCGTGTACGTTGACGCGACCCCAGTAATGGACGTGCGGGTACTCCCAGTCCAGGTAGTCGTAGATGTATTTCTGGCGGCCGGTGGATGCCCGCAGGTCCTTCCCCCGGACAATGTGCGTGGTGCCCATCTCGTGGTCCTCGATGGCACCGGCGAAGTCCAGCAGCGGCCAGACACGATACGCGTCTCCTGTCCGCGGATGGTCCGGGTCCTCGATGATGCGGAATGCCACGAAGTCCCGGATTGCCGGATTCTTGTGATCCATGTCTGTCTTGATCTTCAACGTGGCCTCGCCCTCGTCGATAACTTCGTCGTCACGCATCTCACTATCGTTCGCTGCTTCAACAGTATCCCGTGAGGATACCGTACCTTTCATCTCCTCCCAGTACGCCATGTTCTCTTCCGGCGACTGGTCGCGGTGCGGGCATGCCTCTCCGTTCTCACGGTACTCTCGACCCTCCTCGGGGCCGCAGAAACAGACGTACGCCTTCCCCATCTCGATCAGTTGCTCCGCGTATCTGTAGTATGTGTCGAACTGCCCGGAGCTGTACACGACCTCGTCAACCTCGTACCCGAGCCATTCATAGTCCTCCTGATACATCTGGTACGCGTCATGCTCGTCCGTCTTGAGCGGGCGCTTGGTCCGCGGGTCGGTGTCGTCGAACCGGAGGATGAGCTTGGCATCATATTTCTCCTTCAGTGCGCCGTTGATCACCATGCCGCGGGAACTACCGAGCGTCGGCGGACCGTTCGGGTTGGGGGCGAACCGGAGCACGACTTTCCCGTCCTCTGCGTCTTCCAGGTCGGGCAGCGGATCGGATTCCTCGTCTTCCCCCGTGTCGTATTCGTATGCTGCTGCGGCGTCCTCCAGCTCTTCGTCTGAAAGGTCGTTGACTTCGGCGATGATCTCATCGGCCCGTGATACGACCTGTCCCGCGTTCTCCTTCAGTTCCGGGTTCTCGCCGAACACCTTGCCGATAACCGCGTCTTTCTGTGCTTCACCGTAGTCCAGTGCATTCTTCACCGCGTACTTCCGCAGCAGTTCGTCCGTGTCCATACCAACGCTGTTTACGTGCGCGATCACAAACGAGAGGACGCCGGTGACGATCCACCGATTCGCGGTGATCAGAAACC
>CAZCWR010000144.1:0-4233 GCA_964502455.1 uncultured archaeon
GAACGTGTGTGGGATGCGCCTTGGACACAGTAAGGAACTGTCGGGTACAGCGGTATAGAGGAGGTTAAAACCGGCGGGTATCTTTATAAGCAAGAAGTAAAACGCTTAGTATAACGGGATGGAAACGCACGACTGGTATATTCCAGCCAGTGGATTGGCAGTACTGGCAGTTGTTGTCGCTATCTCGCAGAGTCTTTCGCTCCCGGTATCGCGGTGGATGGCGGCTGTTGATATGATGGCGATGGCGACCATGCTAACAGCGTTCTACTTTCTGACCATGGCCGGCAAGACGTATGACGGCAGCATTGTCCGCCCGATTGCTCTTATCTGTCTTGGGGGTCCGATGTACGGTATTGCATTCCACCTTTCTACACTGGTGCCCTTTGTCCGGAACCTGTCACTCCACTTCACGCCGAACTTCTGGACGCTGTTCTTCCATGCGGCAACCGTCTTCGGCCTATTACTGTTATTGTATGCCTTCCGTGTGTTCTACGTACTGGGGCGTGGTAAGGGATGACCAACAGCGCACAGTCGACTATCGTGTCTGAAATTGAGGCATTGTACAAACTGGAGCACAAGGATACTATCATCGTCCTATCGGCAGTTCTTCTGTCTGTCTTTACAGCGGCAGTTGGTTCCCGGGTAACACCTTCGACAGACGTTGTTGTGTACACGGTCTGGATAGCCACAATACTGCCGTTTATCGTTATATTCCCGATGTACCGGGCCAGGAAATTATGGGGAGGAGAGTTTGGCCGTGTAATGAGCCTGATTCTCATCGGTGTGGCGATGCGTGTCGCTGTGCAGGCAGGAAATCTTCAGTGGCTGTTCAGTGGGACGCCAGCATGGTTCAATGTATCCCCCGGAACATGGTTTCTGCTGTTCCACGGTGCAAGCCTCGTCGGGTTCGCAACAATCGCCTACGGCTTCTACCTGCTCTGGAACGTCGGCGAGAACAAGGAATAATACGGGATCACATAGGTTTCCAAAGCTCCAGCTCGTGTTCGATGTCGTGAACGTCTTCAGAGATTGTTGTCATTGTTCGGGTCACCTACCTTCGATTTGGTGTAGGTGTGGAAACCCGACTGAACTGAGTGGGTTTTCCACAACCGGTAACCCGACCAGTTTCTTAGAGTGCGCCCTGGAGGATTCGAACCCCCGCTCTGCACGTCCGCAACGTGCCGTCTTGTCCGCTAGACCAAGGGCGCCTGCAGTTTATGTTAACAGGTGATGTGGGAGAGACTTTTATGTATGCTACCGTGGGTACGGTCGCAGGTGCTGATTGTCGAGAAAAAGAAAACTGAGCGTCCTGATGAGGGCCTCCGCCAGGTATTAACTACTTGAAGGTAGACACATTTTTAAGTTTTTGCCGTCTGTTCACGAGTATGCAGGGGATACATCCAATTATGGAGGAGATCCGGGCAGAGACGGGGTGCAGTACGGTGTTCACGTATCCTGGGACGCCCGGTCAGTATGCATACGAGTACGTTCTGGATCATGAGGACATGGAGTTGCGGCAGGCGGTGCGGGAGCAGCACCTGCTGCACTTGGCACAAACGCACTACTATCGGACGCTGGAGGAAGGTGATCCGGAGATTCCGGTCGTTATCGTGTCCGGCGACATGGGTGAGGGCATGGCATCCCAGCCACTGATCGCTGGCTCGCTGTCTGCTCCGATGTTGATCATCGTTGCGGAGCCAATGCTGGAACATAACGGGAATGCATTGAACACGTTTTACCAGACTGATCGCGGAAGCACACCGGAGAAACTGGATGATGACAGTGTACTTCACGAACACGACAATGTGGAAGATCGCATGTTGTTCCGTGACATGGACCAACTGGACGATCTTACATCTATGATCAACCGGCTGTGGGAGACGCACGGCATCGGTATCCTGCACCTCCCTGCCTATGCACATCAGGAGCCGGCCCCGGAAACGGAAGACGTGACGGACTGGACACCGGATACGCTCACTGCAGATGAGTTGCAGGATCGGTGGGAGTCTGCGGAACGGCCGTTACTGTATGTTGGACGCGGTGTCAAGCACCCTGATGTCCGGGACCGTATCCAGGAGCTGGCCGAACAGACGGGGGCAGTAATCACGTCCAGCTGGCACATGGACGGGTATTTCGACGACAACTATGCCGGGTGTATCGGTATCTGCGGGACGCCGTCCGCGAATGAGGCATTTTTCCAGTCCGATCTGGTCGTTGCACTGGGTACGTCGATCAATATCACACAGACCTCTACGGATCCTGCCACGATCGCAGCATTCCAGGACAAGGTTGTACAGGTCGAGGAGTCCACTCTCAGGGACAGTACATTCGTCAACGCATGGGCACAAACTGATATCGATACTGCTCTCGACACACTGGCGGGCCGTACTGGTGACTGCTGGACTGACATTGATGACTACGGGTTGGACCGGCTTGACAGATACGTGCCGGACCGGATGCAGGCTGCTGGTGAACTGATCCGTGATGAATACGATGACCGGATGATCACGCTTGGCGTCGGGAATGCCATGGTCTGGCTCCCGGCCGTGATCGGGCCGGACGTCCGGAAAGACACGTCTCGGAGCGTATCAATGGGCGAGATCGCTGCCGGGCTGAACTGGGAGGACAACCCGATCATCTTCGTCGGTGACGGTGAGTTCGAGATGGATCTCAGTATCCTGCTGGAGGCACGGCACCAGGACGCAGATGCGACATTCATCGTGACCTGGAACAAACGCCTCGGTCTGGTGACGGAACGTCAGGAGCAGAAGGTGGGTGAAGTCCTCACGCCTAAACAGAACTATGTAGACTACAACAGCATCGGCACCGGCATCAACGGCGTCCAGTCCCACGTCCCCGAGACACCGGACGCGGTGAAAGCCACACTCCGGGACTGCATCGACAACGACCGTGTTGACATCGTCGCCATCCCGATCGAGGAAACACTGTCCTCTGACCTGTTCTCACTCGACACACTACCCCGCATGGACTAACCTCGACTCCTCCACACGCTACCGGTGCATACATGCAACCGTGTCGTACTGCCTGACACGGAAAAAGAAAAAACTGGTGACCGCTCCAGTCTTACCTGGCGCGGTGTTATCCGTCTGTGCGGATCATCTTGTCGAATGCGATGGTGACGGATTCTGTCGCCATGTCGCCGTCTGCTGATGCATCCAGTTCCGGTGGGCTGTACTCTTTGATCCATGCATCGGTGAATTCCCACTGCGTCTGTGCGTCACTGCCTTCTGCCATCCAGGTGACGGTCACTGTTTTCCGGCCTTCCTCGACGTTACCGGCACGAATGTCTTCAAACCAGTCGTGAAGCTTGGTATCGCCCGGTTTCACGCCGCGTTCCATTTCCAGGTCGTCGTACGTGGTCTGTCCCCAGATTTTCTTCTCGTAGTCCGCGTCGTTGCCTTCCCGGTACTCGCCCTGTTCCACTGAAATGCCTGGAATGGTCACGGTCTGCCAGCCAGCAACGTTTTCGCCGTCGATCTGGACCTCAAACCGCCCGGTCTTCATCGGGCCGTGCCGGTCCACTGCCGGTTCCACATTGTCACCGAGATCCTGATTCGGTGCAGCGTCGTGCAGAGTCACCGCCATGACAGATGCGACGAGCAACAGAAGCAATACTGAAAGTGTTGCAATGTTTCGCATACAGACGCTATAGCTACAAAATATTATAAGTTCCCCTGCATTTCGTGAGCGTTACTCTTCAAGGAACAAGTTTTCGAGGAGTCCACGGACCTTCTTGACGACGGTATCGATAGCGGACTGTTCCGATGCCGGTTCAGCCCGTTCATTGTCTGAAGGTGTGTCTGTCTCGCGTTCATCTTGCGTGGTGTCTGATACGTCACTGGGTGCTGTATCATCGCCGTCTGTATCGTTCTTCCGTCCTGTTTCAGTACGTTCGCTGTCTTGCCCCTCATCTGTATCGGCTGCAGACGATTCGTTACGGTCCATCGGATCGTCCGGTAGGCCCGTATCGCGTTCTGGCACTTCCTCCAATTCGGGCACTGCATCATTCGTATTGGGCGCTGACGTATCATTTTCTACATATGTGCGGACCATCCGGTCGAACGCGACCGTGACGGACTCGGTCGCAGTACTGTTCGCTGACGCATTGAGTGTCGGTGGGTCATACGTCTTGAGCCATGCATCCTCGAATGTCCACCGGGTCTGTGCATCGTTGTCTGCGTCCATCAGCGTGATCGTGACGTTTTTCCGGCC
>CAZCWR010000145.1:0-4232 GCA_964502455.1 uncultured archaeon
TGATATCCGGGTCGCGCTCCTCCACGATCTCCATGAACCGTTCCAGCAGCGCCTTTTCGTGTGGGACGGTCTCCACGTAGTCCGCACTGTACTCCTCGTCGCCCGTCACCAGCAGTTTCTCGTATCCATCTGCATACAAACTGCACATAAATATTTCGTCCTCGTACACTTCCAGGTCAAATGCGAGTGTTGAGAACGCGTATGCTTTCTCTTCTGTCTCTTCGGGGCGGTCATCAAGAAACAGGACATCTGGTTTGCCGCTCTGTTCCTCACGGTCGCCCCGGAACGTCGCCCAGCCCGCGGGGCTCAGGTCGTTGTCCACGAAGTACCGTTTGTAGAACGGGATGTCGAATTCGCGGGTGTCCGCCACTGCGTCCCACTGCACAACGTGACCGCGGACCTTCGGCACGTCCGGCGGGATCTGCGTCACCACCCTGATCGCGGTGATCTGCTCGCGGCCGTCCGTCTTTGCCACGGTCTCCGCCCGTTTCACCGTGATCGTCTCATCGTCACTCGACGAACTCGAAGCGTTCGCTCGATCGGAGGAATTCTTTGAATTCCCAGACTCCTCTTCATCGACCACGAGGCCGTCCAGGCGTTCCTGCAGTTCCTCTGGATCAACGTCGTCTGCTGGAATCACGTAGAAGTAGGGTTCGAAGCTGCGGTCGACCGCCATCAGCGGTGTGCCGTCGTCCTGGACCGCGAAGATGCGGACGTGCGGCTCGCTGTCCTCGATCACGTAGTCCGCGTCCAGGATGCGTGCCGCGGTCTCTGTGGCCATGTATACGGCTGCGCATCCAACCGTTAAATAATCCCATCAGATTAGGATTTAAACCAGGACGTACCATCTGTGGACATGGGTTGGTACAAGGCACTTATCGTGGGAGGAATCGTTTTTGTGTTGTGCTTCGGGGCGACCGCTCTCATAAATCTCCTGATCCTGATCGGTGGTGACCCCGTACCGTGGTGGTACTGGGTCGCGCTCCCCACCAGAGTTCAACGGGCCAACGACCGCGGTATAATAAACGTGATCCTCTTTTTCGGAGTCATCATCAGCGCCATACTCAAGGAACTAATCTTCGGGGACGCACCGCGTATCCGTCGGACAATCCGTCCTCACTGAGTGCACATGTCGGCCAGAACCGGTTTAAACCGCGGTATCGTATAGTCCGGTATGCGTCCTTACAGCGCGTACAAGGCGCTCAAGCTGCTTTTCTACTTCGTTGTTAGCATGGTGCTGTTGTTGAACGTGTTGCTGCATTTCCTGCTGCGTGATCCGCAGGTGGCGCGGTGGGTGCCGGACGCCCTGAACCTGTGGACATGGGACGCACAGACCCTTATCTTCGTGCTGCTGTTCGTGCTGAACGTTGCCGTAGTCCTGAAGATCAAATCCCTGCTATCCGCGCGCCGGGACCGTGACGACTCCCTGTAAGCGGCCGGCGGTACCAGCATCGGCTGCCGTGGGAACAGGAGTAAGGCTTTTATGTGAGCGCGGGGCTAGTGATGCAGTGATACGCAATGCGGATTCTTGCACTGTCCGATATCCATGGAGATGTAGCAACCCTGAAACGCATCCTGTCGATCGAAGACGGGAACTACGATCTGATGCTGGTGCTTGGCGACATCACGGATATGTCGCTGGGCGACTACGTCGGGCGCGCCGAGGAGATCGTTGAGGTACTGGACAGCGAGGGGACGTTCGTGAAGGCGATCCCGGGTAACATGGATAACGAGGATGTGCTGAAACTGTTGATCGATAACCGCATCAACCTGCACAAGGACATGTTCACCATGGCAGACATCGATTTCGTCGGGTTCGGTGGCTCGATGAATTCAGAGAATTCACTCGATCGAGCGAACGCTTCGAGTTCGCCGAGCGGGACGACACCGTTCGACACGCCGTTCGAGCCGAGCGATGACGAACGTGGACAGGTGTTGAAGACGCTGCTGCAGCGGACATCCGCGCCGCAGCGGGCGATCGTGTCGCATCATCCGCCGAAGAACACGTTGATCGACCGGACCGCGGATGGTGACCAGGTCGGGAGTGACGAACTCCGTAGGATCATCGAAAACGAGGATATCCGTATCGTACTGAGCGGCCACATCCACGAGGCCGCCGGCGAGGACCGGCTCGGTGACACCGTGATGGTGAACCCGGGTGCGGTGCAGGACGGCCGGTACGCGATACTGGACGTCGGCGAGGAGATCAATGTTGAGCTCCGGGAATGCTGAGGCACGTATCCAGCGGCTTGAACGCCGCATCAATGGGTTGAAGCAGTCGATCAGCGAGCTCCGTGAGGAGAACGAGGAACTGCGGGCGGAGATCCAGGCGCTGCAGGAGTTCGAGGACCGGGCCGGCGACCAACTGATCGACATGCATGAGCGGCTGGATGATCACCGGGACCAGTTCCGACAGGTCAAGGTAAACGAGAACCAGATCAAGGACATAAAATTAGATCTACAGGCCAAGGTCGGGGTCAGCGCGTTCGAATCACTGGAGGAACGATTCAAGCAGCTCCGTAGTCAGATCAATCTCCTGGCCAACGCAATGGACATGGACCGGAAGAAGTTGCAGCGGCAGGCAAAACGCCAGCAGGACTAGGCAGGTTTTAAGAACATCATTCGCGTATGCTGTAGTGATACCAATGGCAGAACTCCCACTTGCACCACTCAAGCGGCTGATGAAGCAGGCCGGCGCGGAACGGGTCGCCGACGACGGGGTCGAGGCAATGCGGGACGTCATCGAGGAAGAAGTACTGGACCTGGCCCGGGAAGCGAACCGGTTCGCCCAGCACGCCGGTCGCAAGACCATCAAGAAGGAAGACGTCATCGCCGCACGGTGACCGCACACCACGATCACCTTACAATCATTTACTGATTTCGCATATTATTTTCTATTTTGTTTACTTTTTGGTATTTTCAAAACATTTATATAACACGGGTTGTACTGGTACATGTATGAGCAGTCTCCGTGGTCGGATGCGGCTGAAGCTACAGCAGGATCGGGCTACGGGGATTGCTGTCACAACTATTTCCCCGTTCTTCTACGCATGCTAACCAGGGGATGATACCTTCGCGGTGGACCCTACAGGGCGAACAATCATCCGGGCGATAGCGCACTAGCTTCACGGCGACGTGCCACACCAGCAGGGCGGGACGTAAGACCTCCTGCCCCGATAACCCCTTTACAGCACAGGATAATACACCCCACGGAGGAGACCACACCAATGTGTGCCGACTGCAGAACGTTCGAGGTCGAGATGGAGGCGCAGCGTGAACGCCAGAACAGGGACAGACACGATGCCGTCGCCGTCCACCCCGACACCGACGTGACACGCCTCACCGTGTAGTCCGTAGCACAGCGGAGAGAAGCAGGGTTCGCCTACGGGCCGCTATTCCGTAGACCCCAGTACGCCAGCCTCGTTCCAGAAATCATATAAAAATGAGGCGAATGCGTCGCTATGGACAGTACTCCAACAGTCTATCTTGCCGGGCCACAGGTATTCACTCCCTATGGTCGGGAATTCATCCCGAATGATATTATCCCACTACTGGAGAATCTCTCATACGATCCGGTCTTTCCCGCGGAACTGGGTGACGAAACGGTTCTGCAGGAACTATCCGAGGAACCGCTCAGTGCAGAGCGAGCGCAGGCCTACCGCAACTGGAGTGAAGAGACCGGACAGAGGAACATGGATGCAATTGATACGGCAGACCTCGTACTCGCCAATCTTGACGGTGCCGATGTGGACAGCGGGACCGCAGCAGAAATCACATACGCCGCATCCCAGAATACGCCAGTTATCGGATACCGCACAGACACGCGGCATAGCGGGGAAAACGACGGTGTGATCGTAAACTTGCAGGTCGAACAGTTCATCAAGGAAAGCGGTGGCACAATCATCTCCCCCCCACATCTACGGGCAGGACACTGCCATCGATGACAGTAAGCGATTCTATGATTCACTTGACGAGATGTACACCCTTCTTCGCGAAGAACTCCAGCAACAACGCACCAACGCGTAGCACACGCCGATTCCGATTACTCCTGTACGCCGGCCTCGCCTTCCTCGATATCAGAAACCACATTCTTCCAGGACACCGACATGTTCCGGAGCGCGTTCCCGAACTTATTGGAGAGCTGGAGCGACCCTTCAAACTTCTTCCAGTTCACCATCCCCATCGGCACCAGATGCTCCCGCAACAGCTTGTACACCGTATGCCGGTTATGC
>CAZCWR010000146.1:0-2740 GCA_964502455.1 uncultured archaeon
ACAACACCTGACGGCGTCACGGAAGCACGTGATGTCACGCCGGCACCTGAGCCGGACGCTGTGGGAGATGACTGGATCTCCTACCCGAACCCACGTGACCACATCCTGGACTACAGCACGGTTGACGCCATGGGCGACATCAAGGTCTGTAAGGTTCTGGTCAACCAGAACGGCGAAGTCATCGACGGCGATTCTGTCGATACAACGTTCAGCGTGGACACGAACATCGGCGAACACGAGCCGGCTCACGACGACGCTGATCCGATCACATTCAGCACACCGCTGAACCAGGTCGCCGATCTTGTCGGTACGTCACCAAATTACGTTGAAGGTGACGGCATGCTCGACGCAGAGTGCGCCGAGTACCACAACCTGCCGTTCGGCGACTACGAGTACTCCGCCGAGTCCATCACAGGACCTGACGCGGACGAAGTCGAACTTGTCGGTCTGACCGAGGACTGGGACGACGCCAACCGGGATAACCCGGCAGAAGGCGAACTCTACAGCTACGGTCAGAACAGTCTCTCTGATGGAGAGATTCAACTCAGTGACGACAACGGCCACGTAGAAGTCGTCTTCGTCAACCGGATTACAACGCCGGTGGACGACACGGAAGACGAGCAGTCTGACGAGGACGCTGTTGCAGCAAGCAACAACTCCGAAGCAGCACTGCACCAGGATGGCAACAGCAACGTCCTCCAGAACCAGAACGTGAACGCGTCTGGACCGAACACGCACGCGATCGGCAACCAGCTGGCCAACACGAACATCGGTCAGGACGCCGACGTGAATGTGACCGGTGAAGGCGCTTCAGCATCTGCTGACCAGCTGGCGAACAGCAACACGGAGCAGAACCTGAACGTGCAGGCTCACAACAACGATGAGCTTGCCGAGGAAGAAGCAGCCGCAGAAGAAGAGTGCTACTACACTGGCAAGGGCAAGAAAAAGGAGCTTGTCTGTGAAGAAGTAGCAGCGGCCGAAGAAGAGGAAGCCGGACACGCACGTGCCGGCGGCAACCAGGAAGCGAACAGCAACCAGGAACAGGACGCAGATGTCAACGCCGCAAGTCCAAAGGAACTGATCGAACAGGAAGAAGCAGCTGAAGAAGAGAAAAAGAAGGGCAAGAAGAGCTACGGCGGTAGCACTGCTCCTGAAGAGGACGAGCTTGCGTGTGTCGATGTTGGCACAGGCAAGAAGCAGAAGACTGTCTGCCAGCCGTTTGAGGATGAAGAAGCAGCTGAAGAGTTCCGACACGGCTACGCCAACGCATCTGCCGACCAGGAACAGAACAAGAACCAGGAACAGAACATGAACGTCAACGCGGACAGCCCTGAACAGCTCACTGACGACGAAGAAGCTGACGAAGACGTGACGAAGGGCAAGAAGGGCTACACGGCTCCGTCTGACGATGAACTGGCTGACGAAGACACGGCCGGTGGCAACGCGACCGCGATCGGCCAGCAGGAAGCGAACAGCAATCAGAATCAGGACACTGAAGTTGACGCGACCGGCATGAACTCTGATGCTGACGCTGACCAGGAACAGAACGCCAACCAGGAACAGGACGCTGACATCGACGCAGGCGGCAACGATGTCGAAGCGTCATCCGATCAGGAAGCCAACCAGAACCAGGAACAGGACGCGGATGTTGACGCATCCGGAGAGAACAGCACGGCATCATCCGACCAGTTGGAGAACTCCAACCAGGAACAGGAGACCGACGTAGACGCGTCGGGTGAAAACACATCCGCTTCCGCCGAACAGGAGGCGAACAGCAACCAGGAACAGGAATCAGACACAGCAGCAACAGGCGACAACAGTGACGCATCCTCCCGACAGGAGGCGAACAGCAACCAGGAACAGCGCACCGACGTGGAAGCGTCCGGTGAAGACAGTGACGCATCAACAAGTCAGGAAGCCAACACCAACATTCAGCAGAGTTCAACTGTAACCGCCGGAGGTAGCTCCTCCGGCGCGGCCTCTTCGGCCGCAGAAGAAGACCAAAATGATGATAGCACAATCAATACTATGGGAATCAGTCTGGGGCTTATCCTCGAATCCGGCCTGGCAGCTGCACAGCCACCTGCCCACGCCCAGAGCAACGGCAAGGTCGGCGTCGACAAGACCCCAGATACAGCGGAGAGAGACACAGCGGAGGGAGCGGAAGACGAAACACCTGGAAAAACGGACGATGACGACGCAGAAGAACACGAAGACGACCGTGAGAAAGAAACAAACGATGAAGATGTAGAATCAGATGAAGACGAAAAAGACGATGAACAGGAAGACGTAGAATCAGAGGAAGAACCGGAAAAGATCGAACCGGACGAGGACGCCGACGAAGAAAAAGAAGACACTGACAATGAGGAAGAATCTGAAGAGGAACAGAAAGAGATAGACGAGGAAGACACCGAAGAATCTGGAGAATCTGAAGAATCTGAAGACAAGGAACAGAAGGAGGATGAAAGACAGTCTGACGAAGAAACAGAAGAGAAGACAGATGAAGCAGCTGACGAGGAAGAATCCGATGAGGACGATCAGACTGAAGACAAGAATGGTTCGGCGGTAGGCGCCGCGGAACAGTGCCGTGACGACATCGAAGCCGCGCAGGATACCTCCAAAGGACAGATGTGCACCCAGCAGGTTATGGAGATGGTCTGTCCACATGACGAAAGCATCACCTACACGGCCACGGACGGCTGCCAGATCTCAGAACTGGAAGACCGTGGCTGGACAGAAG
>CAZCWR010000146.1:2750-4216 GCA_964502455.1 uncultured archaeon
GAGTCATCACTGGCTGACGAAGAAGAAACAGACAGTGTCACAGACGGAGCAGAGAAGCAATCGGAAGACACCGAAGGCGACGAAGAGACAAAAGAACCGGTAGAGCAAGAATCCGGAGAGGACACAGAAGATGACAAGACGGAAGAAGAACATGACGAACAGGATGCACCTGCCGAGGTCAAGAAGGATGAGCGGGCCGAAGACGAACAGCCTGTTGAAGAAAAGGAAGAAGACGATGAAGTAGCTGACGAAGAGAAAAAGGCTGACGAAGATCAGAAATCCGACAAAGACGTGAAGGCAGACAAGGAGACCGACAAGAAGACCGACAAGAAGGACGATAAGAAGCAGCCGGTGGAAGATGAGCTTCCGGCTGAGGACGCGCCGAAGCCGACCGCGTCATTGGATCAGAATGCCAGTGAGAACAAGGAGCAGAATGCTGAGGTAGAAACGGTTGAAGCTGCGGAAGAAGCTGCGGAAGAGCAGAAGGCCAAGAAGGAGTGGCGGTGTGTTGGCAAAAGCGTGCAGCGGGTCTGCCAGTACATGCCGGTAGAGTCGGAGGAATCTGAGGAAGAAGACATCGGGAACACGACGGCCGATGCCTCTCAGAACGGGACGACGGACACCCGGCAGAATGCTGACATCGCGTCAACCGGTGTCGGTGGACGTGCGTCCGGTGAACAGGGTGAAAACACGAATATCATCCAGAACACGGATGTCTATTCGCACGAACCCTCGCCCCAGGAAGATTAAGCTGCCGAAGAAGAATGGGACTGGCAGTGTACCGGCAAAGGCATGGATAAGCAGTGCAAGTACGTGCCGATCGAAACCGAACAGTCTGAAGAGGACGAACGGCAACCCAGTCATGCTGAATGCCAGCAAATGGCTGATGTCATCAACGACCAGGACATGACCGTTGAGGCTCACGGTCCGGAGGACGTGCTGTCTGAGGAAGATCTTGACACCACGGCGTTCGCTGGTCAGCAGATTGATACGGACATCCTGCAGGACTGTGACATCACCGCCATGGACGGTGGGAACGTGACCGCGGTCCAGGATACGCAGGTCCGCACCGAGCAGGACGCGGAGTCCACTGCTGAAGATGGTGGTGACGCTGCTTCCGGGCAGAAGGTTGATGTCGACGCGGAGCAGGATATGGACGTGACCGCTGTCGGCTGGACGGTCAACACGGTGCAGGACGTGATCGTGAACGTTCTGCAGCGTTCGAACACTGGTTCAACCAGTGGGAATGCCACAGATGCGTCCACCGCACAGACGGCCGGTGTGGACGTTGACCAGGATACGGACGTGTACGCGAACGGTACCACGGTCGAGACCAACCAGTCCACCGACGTGGGCGTTCAGCAGGACGATGTCGTCACCGGTGACGACGGTACCAACTACCAGGTCGCGAACGTGACGACTGAGCAGGACACTCAGGTTGACGAGGAAAACAAGGAAGTCGACCT
>CAZCWR010000147.1:0-4154 GCA_964502455.1 uncultured archaeon
TCCCGGACTCGGAAAGGACCATCACAAAAAATGTCAGGATACCGAGTCCGCCGATCCACTGCATGAATACACGCCAGAACAGGAGGGATCGCGGTAATGCTTCGTATGACAGATCGTACCCGTCAAGGATAATCATACCGGTCGTCGTGAACCCGGACATCGCATCGAAGTACGCATCAATCAATGACAGGGCCACAAACTCGTTCAGGATAACATATATCGGCACCGCCCCAATCCCCACGGCGATCAGCCACGAAAACGTTGCGACACCCATTGCCTCGACGGTTTCCGGCCGGTCCTCTATCCCCAGTCGGGTGAACAGGGACCCGACCACGATCGCGATGAACGATGCGATTAGGAACGACTCCATGATGACGAAGCTCTCACCGTAGTACCGGCCGACCGCGAGCGGGACCAGTAACAGGACTGAAAAGATGCGGAGAAACAGTCCTACGTAGTAGGCGACAACGGTCCAGCGCATCTCACTCTCCTTCACCGTTATGTTCGATAATCTCGGATATCAACGTTGTGTTCGGGACGTAATAGGTCTGCCCGTGCGACCGGATCTTCGTATAGAGCGGACGGATACCGATAATCTCCCCCGTATAGTCGCCGATCGTCACCTGCTCACCACCCCGGAAGATGTGGGAAATCTGGAAGTAGATCGATATCGCAATATTCGTAAGCAGGTGGCGGCCCGCCAGGAGGAATGCCAGCGTCATCCCCAATGCAAGGACCGCGATTAGGATGTGAATAACAGTGTCGGCAACACCCAGGAAGCTTAACACAACGATGGTGGTAATCAGGTATCCCAGGTACTTCACTGCCTCCCCGACAACCCGGTACAGTGGAATTTCCGCGTTCGTCTCGTCCACAAGCCCCGTAATCCGGCCGGCGCGGAACACCTGTACCATGATCCCACCGATCCGTTCCGCGAGCAGCGCACCGATGATAAATATAAACATGGCCTGGATCACGTTCCGCACCCAGGACATTGCAAGCTCGGAGTACTCCGTAATAATCTGTGCCTCGAACTGATGGAACACGGCGAAGATCGTCAGGAGGTAGATACCCCATCGCACCGTATCCGCGATAAGATTGGTCAGCGTCCCATGATAGTTCAGCTTCCGCAGGATGCGCTGGATATCGGATTTCACCCCGATCTCGTCCAGCGACGTCATCTGCAGCAGTCGCAGAATGACCTCTGAAAGAATATGGCCTCCCACGAACCCGACGACCAAGATCACCGTGACCTCAAGTAGCTGTGGATGGGTCGCCTGGATACCGGCCAGTTCTGCAAGCGCCTCCCACCCACCGTCCAGCGCCTCTCCAATCCCGGTCGCCATACAACAGCGTTTACACCTCCTCGTTAATAAAGGATGAACCTTCTGCCCATACCACGATTTAAAAATGTTGGAGCGAAACCGTTACCTGCTCCGGAACGCCCAGTCACATGTACCGGGCCGACTGAGCACAGGTGAACAAATATGCAAGCAGTAGTTGGTACACAGGACGGTGACACCCACCAGTTCGAACTTGACGAACAGCAGATAAACGCACTGACCGGCAAACAGATCGGTGACGAAGTCGAAGGCTCCCTGCTGGGTCTCGACGGATATACGCTTGAGATCACGGGCGGTAGCGACCAGGACGGGTTCCCGATGCGGGAAACGATCCAGGGCACACAGCGGCGAAAGATCCTTCTCAGTAAGGAAACTGGTGCAAATAACGTCCGTGACGGCGAACGAAAGCGGACAACTGTCCGTGGCAACACCGTTGCAGATGATATCGAACAGCTCAACTTCAAGGTCGCCGAAGCCGGAGACACCTCCGTTGACGAACTTCTCAACCCGTCGGAAGACGAAGACGATGAAAGCGCGGATGAGGACGCGTAACCCCAGGTGACCTGTCCGTGAGCAACGAACCGCTACCCGAAGCAAATATCGGTCTCGTGGGCCATGTCGACCACGGGAAGACCACGCTGACGAACGCGCTCAGTGGGAAATGGACGGATACACACTCTGAGGAACTGAAGCGCGGTATTACGATCCGCCTCGGGTACGCCGACATCACGGTCAGGCAGTGCAGCGACGGTACATACACAGTCAAGAAGGAATGTGAGGACGGATCGGAACCAGAGACCGTCCGCAGTATCAGCCTTGTCGATGCACCGGGCCACGAAACGCTGATGGCGAACGTGCTGTCCGGCGCAGCTATCATGGACGGTGCACTGCTTATGGTAGCGGCCAACGAGGAGGTCCCACAACCGCAGACGCGGGAGCACCTTGCAGCACTTGACAAGGTCGGTATCGATAATATCGTGGTCGTCCAGAACAAGATCGATCTCGTTGAAGAGGACGAGGCCAAGGCGAACTACCGGCAGATAAAAGAGTTTCTGAAGGGTAGTGTCGCCGAGGACGCACCGGTTGTTCCAATCTCCGCGCAGCACGGGACCAATATCGATGTCCTGCTGCAGGCGATCGAGGAGCATATCCCGACACCTGAACGTGACAGCGAGGCCGACCCGAAGATGCTGATCGCCCGGTCGTTCGACGTGAACAAACCGGGCACCGAACCACGCGATATCCGTGGCGGTGTCGTTGGTGGCAGCCTGCAGCGTGGTAAGCTCGAGGTCGGTGATACAGTCGAAATTCGGCCCGGCTATGAGCGTGACGGCAAATGGGAGACGATCGAAACCACTGTACAGAGTGTGATTCACGGCAATCAATCAGTGGATGAGGGTCATCCCGGTGGACTGCTCGGGATCGAGACCGATCTGGATCCGGCGCTCACCAAGTCCGACAACCTTGCCGGCAACCTGCTCGGGCTGAAAGGCAAGCTGCCGCCGGTCCGGGAAGAAGTGACGATTGATATCGACCTGATGGACCGTGCGGTCGGGAGCGAAGGCGCTGACGAGATACAGAACATCAAGGAGAACGAGCCACTGTTGTTGACCATCGGCACTGGAAAGACATCAGGCGTTGTGACATCGGCCGGAAACCCGATAACAGTCGACCTCAAGCTCCCCGTGTGCGCCGAGGAAGGAGAACGTGTCGCGATATCCCGCAGATTCTCCTCTCGATGGCGTTTAATCGGCGGAGGACGGGTCAAGGACTGAATAGAACCGGGTTAATTATATAAATACCCCGGGGATAACAAGGATTACAGTATCATGCCACTCTCACGTTCTGACCTCGGGGCGACCGCCCTGAGTTCACTGCAACAGAGCCCTGCCGCACGTGTACTTCTTGCACTTATCATCCTGTTCACAGGGCTGCTTATCGCACGGATCGTCGCCAGCCTCATCCGCAGATTCTGGGAGAGCCGGGCAACCAAGGCTGAGGACCATATTGACCGTCTCCGGGAACGGAAACGCTCACCGGACAAGATGGTGCAGTACGTCATTATCGTCATCACCCTTGTCCTCTCACTGGTCACGATCAACGCCCGGGCACTCACCCAGTTCGGTGGCATCGCGGACGAGGTGGCCACGTTCACAACCGCACTCCTCCTGTTCGCCCTCGGCGTGATTCTGGTGAAAGGACTGATGATTATGGTCCGCTCCTTCATCAACAACCTGGAGCTACGGGGACAGGTGGAGACAATCGGCATGTCACCCCGGTTCCTGGACGCATTCCTGGCCGGCGTCAAATTCCTGCTCTATATTATTGTTGTACAGATCGCGGTCGCGCACATGGGTATCTTCGACACGGCCATTATTGATATTACATTGCGGGCGGCGACATGGGGTGGTATCCTGCTCCTGGCGGCACTCGGGTTCTTCGGGTTCAAGGATCTGATCCAGAATTACGCGGCCGGCATCTACCTCCGTGGCGCGGACGTGCTGGAACCCGGGAAACGTATCCGGATCGACGATGAATCCGGTGAAGTCCGGGATATCGACACGTTCAGCACCACGGTCGCGACGGACAGCGGCTACTTCATGCTCTCCCCGAACAAGGAACTGATGGGTAAAGATATTCTATTCAAACGTGTCAAGGCCGAGATCGAAACGTTAGAGGATATCAAGGACTTCTTCGTCGGTGGCAGCACCCCACGGCAGGGCCCGGCCTCAACCGAGATGGCGTTGAATATCTTCGGGTTTGATGTCACACAGGGCGATATCAGCGAGGAAGTCGAGGAACCGCCGGCAC
>CAZCWR010000148.1:0-4149 GCA_964502455.1 uncultured archaeon
CCTCCGGGTATGCAAGGGACTCTGAGCGTGCCGACGACGCGTTCGAGAACGCGATGGAAGCATTCCAGAAGACCGTGGACGCAGACCTCATCATCCTGCCCGGCGACATCTACGACCACAAGGTGCCTAAACAAGAAGTTTTAGGCAGATCCATCGACTGCTTCAACGTGTACCGTGGCGGCGACTGCAATCTCACATTTACCGATGAAAGTGACGTTGACTATAATTTCATGGGTACGCCGTTGATCGCAATCCACGGCACGCACGAGCGCCGGACACGCGGCTTCACCAACCCGATCGAGCTCCTGGACAAGATGGGCTACCTGCTCCACTTACATAACGAGAAGGCCATCCTGAAGCATAACGAGACGGGAGAGAAGGTGGCGATCCACGGGATGAGCGGAGTACCGGAACGGTACGCACCCGGCGTCCTGAAAAAGTATGCTCCGGAGCCGGTGGAGGACGCGTACAATATCTTCATGTTCCACCAGAGCGTGGAACAGTTCGTGTACACCTCCAAGGACCACGCCGCACTGAAACTGGAACATTTCCCGGAGGGCTTCGACCTGCTGGTGGACGGCCACATCCACTGGTACGACCTGTCAAACGTCGGCAAGGATAAACCATTGATCCTGCCGGGAAGCACGATCAGCACCCAGATGCGGAAGGTGGAAGCCGAGAAACCGAAAGGATACGTCACAGTTGATACAGAAACTGATGCGGTCGAGTTCCACGCACTGGAGACGCCACGGGAGCTGTTCCACGAAGAGGTAGAGGTTGATGATATGTCCGGCTCCGAGATCCTGCAGGCCGTGAATAAGACGATGCAGGAGATACTGGACAACGACCTGGACAAGAAGCCGCTGGTCCGGCTCGTCCTGACCGGGAACACGGATGCCACGGTGAAACTGTCAGACATCCGGAAGCAGCACGGGGACGATGCCGTCCTGTCCGTTGCCAAACGGTTCAAAACTTCGTCCCAGACTGTGTCCGCCGAGGCGTTCCAGGAAAGTACGAAGAGCGTGGCAGAACGCGGCAAGGAACTGCTCCACAGTAAACTGGACGATGACGACCTGCGTGTGACGGACCTGTTCGAACTCCTCGCAGAAGAGGAGCTGGATGAAGCCGTCGACTTCGTGGAGGAACTTAAACTCACGGGCGATGAGGAAACGACGGCGGCAGCCGACGAGGACGTAACGGAACAGAATGATATGAGCGATGAAAACGTTGAAACAGATATAGCCGATACTGAACTGGACGAACCGGATCCTACAGATGATATCGCTACGACACCGCCAAAACCGGAAGAAACACTCGAAACAGAGCCCGAGGCAGAACCAGCATCAGAGCCTGACCCCACGGAACAGACAGATAATAAGGATGCACCGGACGACGATTCCCGGTCACTGTCCGATTTCAGCTAAAAGATGATACACATGATATCCCGCGTCTACCTCAAGAACTGGAAATCCCACCACGAGACCGAGCTTACCTTCTCGAACGGTGTCAACGTGCTCGTGGGGGAGATGGGGGCCGGCAAATCTTCCATCGTCGAAGCCATCCTGTACGCGCTGTACGGGACGACACCGGCCCTGCAGTCGCGGAAAGTGACGCTGGATCAGGTGATGCGGCGCAGTCCGTCACGGGCGAACGAGTGCGTGGTCGAACTGGACTTTGAGCGTGATGGCACGGTGTATACGGTGCGGCGGGAGATCGTGCGTGACGGCGATACAGCAAAGACGGACACCTCCGAGCTCCGGAAGGACGACGAACTGCTTGAAGCACCGCAGACCTCCGCGGTCACAGAAAAAGTAGAGAAGATTCTCGGCATCGACTATGAATTGTTCTCACGGTCCATCTACTCCGAGCAGAACCAGCTGGACTACTTCCTCACATTGCGGAGTGGGGAGCGCAAGAAGAAGGTGGATGAGTTGCTGGAGCTGGACCGGTTCGAGACGGCGCGGAAAACACTGGTCAGCGTCATCAACCGGCTGGAGGATCGGCGGCAGAACCGGGAGGAAGACCTGGAGCGCCTTAAAGATGATCTGGACGAGGATGCAATCGAGGAACTGGAAGAGCAGCAGGAGGAGGACCGTGAAAAGCTGGAGAAGCTGCAGGAGACGCTGGAAGAGATTGACGAAACATATGAGCAGGTTGAAGAGCGGTACAAGGAGCTGACGGAGAAGAAGGAGAACTTCGAGGAACTGAAGCAGAAGAAGACCGCGTTGAATACCCGGATTGAGTCCGTGGACGAACAGATCGAGGCAAAGGAAGAGCAGGCCGGGAACCTCGCAGACCTGTCCGAAGACGCGGTGGAGGAGCGCCGGGAGCAGATCGCCGAGGAGAAAGAAGAACTCCAGGAGACGAAAGAGCAGCTTGAGGAACTGCAGAAACAGGTGTCGGTACTCAAGGATCGGAACGAGCAGAAGGAGAAGAAGCTGGAAAAACTGGAGGAGCAGGCGGAGAAGCTTGAGGAACTGGATGATATCACTGATACGCTTGACGAGAAAAACGAGGAACTGGAGGATGTGAAAGAGGAGGTGCAGGAGTGCCAAACGCAGTTGAAGGATGTGAAGGAGTCACTGCAGGAGCTGGCCAGTGCGTCCGAGACGTGTCCGACCTGTGGCCGGGAGCTGACCGATGAGCATCGTGTCGAGTTCCTGCAGGACCGTAAGCAGGAGAAGACCGAGCTGGAGGACCGGATCGAGGAGCTGCAGGAGCAGAAAGACGAGCTTACAGATACCGTTGAGGAGTTGATGGAGAAGCGGGAGAAGCTGCTGCAGTACAAGGATGTAGATGAGAAGATCGAGGAGACCGAGGACACCATCGAGAATATTGAAGAGAAGCTGGAGGAGAAGACCGAGAAAGTCGAGGAACTGGACGAACAGTATGACGCTGACCGGATTGAGGAACTGGACGAGCAGCGCACCACGCTGAAGACGGTGGAAGAGCTGATCGAGCTGCGGGAGGAACGCGAGGAACGGGAGAAGCAGCTGACCGAGGTGAAGGAGACGCTGGACGATCTGGAGTTCGATGAGGATGTGCTGGAGGAGGTCCGGGAGAACCGCAGTGAACTGGAGAAGAAGCAGGATGTGACCACGAACAAGATCGAACATCGGGAAGAAGTGATTGAGGAGCGGGAGAAGCGGCTGGAAGAGCTGGAACAGAAACAGGAGCGTATCGACGAATACGAGGAACAGGTCACGGCGTACCGGGACAAGAATGATGCGCTCAATAACTTGTTGAAGGCACTGGAGTCGACGCAGGTGGAGATGCGGCAGCAGTTCATCGACTCGGTGAATCAGGTGATGGACGAGACCTGGCAGCAGGTGTACCCGTACGACGACTATACGGGTATCCGGATGAACGCACGGGATGGCTACCTGCTGGAGTTAGAGGACAGTGAAGGGAACTGGATCACGGTGGACGGTGAGGTGTCCGGTGGGGAGCGGCATACCGCGGCACTGACGTTGCGGATCGCGCTGTCCATGCTGCTGACGCCGAACTGGCGGATCCTGGTGCTGGATGAGCCGACGCACAATCTGGATGCGACTGCGATCGAGGAGTTGGCGGAGACGCTACGGACCCAAGTTGCGGACCTGATGGGGCAGATGTTCCTAATCACGCACGAAGAGCGGCTGGAGACCGCAGTGACCGGGGAACTGTACAAGCTGTCGAAGAAGGATACGGATACAGGGCTGTCCGTGGTGAACACGGCTGACACGCCCGTGTAAGTGGCAGCGTGCGGTTTCAGGTTAGCGGAGCCAGACGGCAATGAATACGATTGCTGTGATAACGATGAAGATGGCCAGGATTTGTTCGCGCGGCCCCATATGGGGTTGTCCGTAGCTGTCGCCTTTGAGTGGACGAAGCAGTGATCTGGACTGGGTTCCTCCCTGTACTGAGGGTGATCGCGGTTGATCCTCGTCTATCTTACGGTGGATATGTTCTACGGCTTCCTCTGCCTCTGACCGTTTCTCGGGGACAACGTACTGGCCGAACTCGTTCATAAGTTTCTCCTTGACCGTTTCTGCGGTGCTGCTGGTTATCGGTTCAGAAGAATATATTTCCAGTGTATTGCCCTGGTACTGTAATGCGACGCCGGGGATATTCTGGCTGGCGTTTGCTGTAATCCGCCTGATCGCAGAC
>CAZCWR010000149.1:0-4120 GCA_964502455.1 uncultured archaeon
GATCGTTATCGCCGAGCTGGAGTGGGCGCGGCGGCTTGTCCTGTTTACTCATTTCCACCTGTAGGAGCGCCAGATCGCTGTAGGTATCCGTTCGGATTACCTCCCCCATCAACTGGTCACCGCTCGAAAACGTGACGCGTACTTCTTCCGCATCCTCAACGACGTGATGGTTCGTCACGATATGGCCCTCATTGTCGTATACAAATCCAGATCCCTGGGCATCACGTTCGTTGGCATCAACGTTGCCAGCCTGGATGGCGACAACAGAGGACTCAACAGAATTAAACAGATCAGACAACGCAGCTGACTCGTTCCCCGTATCAGGGAGCACGACCGTTTCTCCCTGACTACGCTGCGGCTGACCAGTATAATCCGGCTGTTGCATGGCAAGCATCCCAATACTTATACCTATTAGAAGGACAAATAGCGAAAAGAATAGGCGTTGCTGATTCATGTTACTCCATCGCCCGCTCCAGATTAATATAAGTTGTGTGACCGCTCGAACCAGTTCACCGGCTCCGCGTCATGCACTACAACCCCGAACTTCGACAAATCACGCTGCTACAGGTCTCAGACACGTCCACGCAACCAATTAACCCATATGACCTTCCGGTTCTTCGCCACGGCCTGTAGAACGCCCCTCCTCTGCATCCCCGGTTTCATCGGCGGAGGCCGTATCGTCCGTATCGTCACTGTCCGGTCTGGCGATAATCGGCCCATCGGTCTGACCCTGCGGTTCCGTATCACGACGTTCGAGTTCGCGCTGGACCCTGATCTGGTCGCGCGCCATCCACGCAACGAATACCCCGATCAACACGAGTATGATGCCGGATGCGCCCTGTATCCCAACGAGCAGACTCTGTAGATTTGTGAGCGAGGACTGCTGGGCGAGGAGATTGTTCAGCCCACCCCCCGGTACATACCACCAGGCACCGAGCAGACCAACAAGCCCACCTAACACCATCTTTACCCGCGGCCCCGTCATACTCAATCACAGTCCTTCTTTTGTGCATGCTGCTTATAACAGTTCCCCAAGGCTGCTGCGGCCACCCCCGCCATTACCACCAACATGAAACAATGTTCTTGATACTTATATCGTTATTATTCTTATGCTATAGTTGTAAATGAAAGCATGTTCCGTAGTAGTTATAAGATTTCTTGAGAAGATGGAACTTCACCTATGTCAAACAACAGATGGGTTTGGAAGGGAGTGGCGGCTGTTTCGCTTTTATTGTTGTTATTTAGTACGACTACAGCCGCTTTCGACATGGACGCCAAGATGGACAGGATGAAGGCGAACATGCAGCTCACATTCGAACAGGCATTCGGATCACAGGACAGCACACCCCAGCCAGACAGCACAACCGACAGTGAAGACCCCGTACCTGATACGTCCACGGACGACGAGGACACAGGGGACGAAACAGATGCGGATCCAGACACAGACACAACCACTGACACAGATACGGATGTGGATGCGGATGCAGACGATGCAAACACAGATGACCAGACAGCGGATACGTCTGACTCCTCGCAGAACATGTGGGGATACTACACAGGAGGTGACTCCACGGGCAATAGTGACACAGACAACGAACCGGCAGACACCGTCCACGACAGCGACGACAGTGATGATACCAGCAGCGACAGTACCTGGGGCTGGCACACCGGAGACGACAGTGATGCCAGTGACGCCGATGATACCGGCGATGACACGGACAATACCATTGATGACAGCGATGACGAAACAGACGACAACCCCAGTGATGAAACCAGTGACGATGCCACAGATGACAGTGGAACGGATGGATGGAGCAGTGACGACAGCACAGCAGACAGTTCACAGGACGAAACAGACAGTTCAGGCGACCTTGACACACTGAGCTTTGAGGAGCGCACCGAGCGCTACCTCCATGGACTCATCAACGAGGAACGCCAGAAGCGCGGACTGACCCCGTTCAATTTCGACAGCGAACTGCAACAGACAGCAGACTACAAGAGCCAGGACATGGCAGAGCGCAACTACTTCGCGCACACATCGCCGACCGGTGACAGTTTCCAGGACATCTATGACCGGTTCGGCTACAGTTGCCGTATCCCACACGGAGGAAGCATCTACCTGGGAGGAGAAAACATCGCCAAGACCTGGTACGACCGCACAGTCCGTACCGGTAGCGGCGGATCCGTGCACTACAGTAGTGCACAGGAACTGGCCGAAGGACTGCGACGACAGAGGATGACATCCGATCCACACCGCAAAGCCATCCTTCGCCCGTACTACCAGAACCACGGACTCGGCGTTGAAATCACAAGCAGCAACCAGGTCTACGCAACAGAGCACTTCTGCTAGGCGTGTTACGCGACGCCAACGCAAAGTCGGGTTCTTATGAACCCTCCTCCAGCCTTCGGCTGGAACCTGAAGTGCGGTTGTAGAGAACACGTATTTTTTCCGGGTCGGGAACTTCCGGCCCATTTTTCTTATTCTTCTGTTTCTTTGCGTTTGACCACGGCACTGCTCTGGTCAAGCGAGGTCCACTGGATCGTGTACCCAAGGTCGTCGAGGATATCGTTCCCGGCACCGTACTCGTCAAGGACTGACTGGACGCGGTCAAGCGACATATCATCCAGTTCCGCGAGCCGTTCCCGGATCTCCTCTACTGCTTCGGGCGGAAGATATGTGCCAGCGGACACGACACCGGAGCCATGTTGTTCGATGTATGACGCAGCTGTGTCCTCATCCACGTTCCACTCGACTGCCACGTCCTGCACTGTTGCCTGTTCCTCCGGAACTACTGGTTCCTGTTCCAGCAGCGCTTCATAGTCCTGTTCCCGGTGTTCCTGTTCGATCTGTCGCATCTTGTTGACGATCGGTTCGATCGGTACCTGCTTATCGTAGAATATCACCCGGTCCTCGTCTGGGAAGTCCTTCTTCGTACAGTTCAGGGATTCGTTGACCGCGATGAACAGTGGCGTGTCCTCAGCCGTCTCGATTGATTGGATCTTCGCCAGTTTCTCCTCCAGGTACTCCGGTGTCCAGAACCCGACGATCTCCAGGAACAACTCATGTCCCTGCCACACAAAGCTGAAGTCCGGCACCATGACACCGCGATCCGTGCGGAGGATGGTCGGTTCCCGGGTAATTTCCCAGTCATCAACCACCGCCCGCAATCGCTGTACGAAATCCCGCTCGATCTCGCTGTCAAACGACACATCAGCCGACGCATCCGGGAACATCGCCCCATCACCGTCATCAAGTTCGAACTGGTATACGCGTTCCTCGCCACTCACCTCGGTCTCCACGTCCGCCTCGATGCTCCAATCATCTGCCTTCATGATGGATGGCACAAGCTTCGCCAGTGTTGTCCCGTACTTCCGCGTCTTCTTGAACAGTGCTGCCGGACCCGTCACGTGCACGGTCAGGTCCTCGTCCACCGTGTACATCAGCCCGAGGTACGTGATCATCCCGAAGATTTCCTGGTAGTTCCCGGATACAGTGAACCGGAGTTCATGTGCATCGAACAGCAGGGTCTGCGTCAACGACAGGTTGTACTGCCGGATCAGCTCATCCGCATCAATCGCAGGGACTGATACGAGGATCTCATGCTCCTCTCGGTCCGCCCAGAACACATCATCCACGGTAGACTCGTCGATACCGTACTCCTCTGCGACTTCTGCAATAACGCGGTCACGTTCCGCATCCCCAACCACGTATCCACGTTCATACAATGCCTGCCGCAGTTCTGCCGGCGGGATCGGCGACTGCTGTTCAAACGTGGACTGGCGTTCCAGCAGCTTGACAAGACCACGGACGAACTTGAACGTGTCATGTGTCTCCAGCACGTCCGTCGTCTCCTCGATCTCGGCGCGGGCCCTGCCTTCCTGGAACGCGTCGATAACGGACGCTGCAACCGTCCGGTACTCACCTATATCACGGTACACAGGCATGATGTGCGGTTTCCGCTTGTCCACCTGGAGCAGTTCTTTCGTCAGCATGAGTGTTCACCGTCTACGAACGCCGCCGGTACGACGTATTGAGTTCGCCGGTTTCCTTTGAGACGATCTCGTACAGTTTTGCCGGTTTGCCGGAGGGTCGGAGGATGCGGCCGAGTCGCTGCTGGTA
>CAZCWR010000150.1:0-4026 GCA_964502455.1 uncultured archaeon
GACTGCCGCTGCTTCTCTGGAAGCAACACGAGCGGGTCCTGGTTCATCGGTGACTTCACCGTGTCGTCTGCCGGGTCCTGGTCCTGGATCACGTCACAGAGGTCCGTCCACTGGAACGTATACATCCGGCCCTCATCACGGAGCGTGTAGTCTTCAAAGTATTCCCGCATCTGCTGGTCGAAATGCGATTTACCGGACCCGACCGGTCCCAGGTTCAGCTTGATACGTCGCTCGGGGCCGAGGTGCCGTGCGCCGGATTTGATCTTGTTCACGAACTCGTGGATGCTCTCGTGCACCTCGTCACCGTGGAACACGTTCTCCCCCTCGTTCAATGGGTCCTCTGCAGCCAGATCGTACATGACGATACCGGCCTCCTCGTCGTAGCTGGTCCCGTACCGGTCGAACATGTCCGCGACACGCTGATGCGCATCCCGCGCGATCTTCGGATCCTCGTACAGTTCCTGCAGGTACCAGTCAAAACTCTTCGTTTCACGCAGATCGGATGGTAACGTATCCTGGTATTCGCGGCTGAGTTCATCAAGTTCAATGATGTCTGACATACTTCCCCCCACAGTATCATGCCGCCAAACAGCAGACGACCCTCCACTGCGAATCATATTTGTTTACCTAAAACATTTGTTATTAAAATATAAATAGGTTTCTACGACGCCGTCTATATGTTTGTATAATAACGAGGTCGCTGGTTCTCCCCGGATCCTCCGCCATAGAGCCGATTAATTGCCGTTTATGCACCGTATAGAACCAGCACCGTTCATCCGGATCCGCAACCATGCATCATCCCCGGTCAGCCTCTGTATAGCATACCGGCAACGGAGACCATCAAAACGACCAGCCCGGTACTGTAACTCCGTAGGCTGTGTTGTGTCCATGTGCAGCAACTACAGCCGGTAGGGCCAGTCATCTATGGCAGTTCCGCTCCGCCGATAAATAGGTTACGGTGATATCGGTCCAGATACGTGGAGCAGAGTGTATTTAAGCCGGAATATCGTATGTTTCTTCATGCATGTCGCTCTTGGCAGGTGGGTAAGAGACTGGTTGCGGACAGTGAAATTTGCATCTACACGACCGTGACAGTATTTTTCTGCCTATCCGGAGAACAAGGTGGCACAGACACCGTTCATTACCATCACTGTTATACTGTTGCTTGTAGCGATGACTCCAGCAATCGGAGTGGATGCTGGAGGTGCGGATCGGGGCACAGGTTCAGGGTCGATGGCAGACCGTTATCTGGAGTCCTCAGAACCGTACTGGTTGTCTCTCCTGAGCGAGGTGGACCTCCACCTACTAATACTTCTTACTGGCCTAGCACTACCGATTATTGTTGCACTTGGTATGTTCTCCTTCCTTGCAGGTATGAGCTTCCTTGGATACGTATTAAACACAATGTACCGCCGAATGGGTGGGACCGTGGACGCGGCAGACAGTTTCGACGTTCTGGTGTATACAGCGCCGGTATTCCTGCCGTGGGTGCTACTGCAGAACATGTCGAACACTCTCTCAGGAACCAGTTCCATGATGTTCGAACTTGTCGCCGTAATAGTCCTACTATGGGCGATCTCAGTTCAGGTTCGCAGCCATTCGACTGTTCAGGGCATTGACATCAGCCAGGCGGCACTTCCCTACGTCCTCTGGCTGCTTCTGAAATCGCCCACAGTGATGACGTTGGTACTGTAAATACACTGTCCTGAGTGAGGAAGCAGCACTGCCGTCCACGCCTTTATATTTATAGAGATATGACGTATTGACTGATACCATGCCACAGTTCCAGCGCCTCAAAGGATTCCGCGACTTTCTCCCGGAAGAACAGCGCGCCCGCAGAGAACTATTTGATCGAATCGAGAACGTGCTGCAGCGGTACGGGTTCCGCGAGATCGATTTGCCTGCGCTGGAATCACTCGATTTATACCTTGTGAAGTCTGGTGAGGAACTGGTGGACCAGACATACAGTTTCGAGGACAAAGGCGGCCGGGACGTGACGATGACACCGGAGCAGACCCCGAGCCGCGCCCGCATCCTCGCCAACCGCAAGGATCTGTCCACCCCGGTGAAATGGTTTTCAACATCCAAGCGATGGCGATACGAGTCGCCGCAAAAAGGCAGATTGCGGGAGTTCTACCAGACCGATATCGACATCTTCGGCGTGGACTCGGTACAGGCCGACGCAGAGATGCTCGCCGTCACCGTTGATATCATGGACGAACTGGAGGTACTGGACGCGGTGGACGTACTGGTCAATGATCGCCGTCTACTGGAGGGTATCCTTACCGCGCATGGCGTTGACAATACGGAGTCCGTGATGCAGGTTATCGACGACAAGGAGAAGATGGATACGGATGCGTTCCGTGATGAATTACAGGACGCCGGACTCGACAGTGAGCAGGCGGATAACGTGGGCGAACTGACGGATATCAACGGGCCGCTCACCGAGACGTTTGATACGATACAGGATTTGGCGCCGGACGGCGACGACGCCGCAGAGGCGATCGACCGGCTGGAGGAGCTGCGGGATGCACTGGATGCGCACGGTATCACGGACAAGGTCGTGTTCGACCTTTCCATCGTCCGCGGCCTCGCATACTACACCGGGCTCGTGTTCGAAGTGTTCGATACGGAAGGCGAGCTCCGCGCAGTCTGTGGCGGTGGCCGGTATGACGAACTGGTCGACCTGTTTGGCGGTGAGCAGACGCCGGCGATCGGGTTTGCGATCGGTGACGCGGTCATCGAGGAGCTGATGCGGCGCGAAGGTGTCTGGCCAGACGAGAAACTTGCCACCGATGTATACGTGCTTCCGGTCTCGGATGAGGTCCGCAGTGAAGCACTGGAGCTTGTCCGTGAGATCCGTGCGGAAGATCTCACTGTGGAAACGGACCTGTACGGGCGAAATGTCGGCAGCCAGTTCGACTATGCGGACTCGATCAACGCCAGCCAGGTCATCGTCGTCGGCAAGCGGGACCTCGAGAACGATGAACTCACGATCAAGAACATGGCCTCCGGTGATGAGGAGCAGGTTCCTGTATCCGGCGTTGTGGATCAGGTTATCGAACGGGTGGTACAGTGAACGTGGAGGACATGCTTGCGCCGGAAACAGTCGACCCGATCGCATCGTCAACAGTATCGTATGATGCGTTGCAGAACGGCCTGGAGGACGTGTACCAGGCCGGGTTCATGTATACGCCTGATAACACTGATAGCGAGGAGAACACGTATATCTGGTTGCTGTCCGGGCAGGAGATCAACGATCATATCGATGAACTCTATGACGGGCGGAACGAAGACACGGAATGGCAGGTGTCCCTGTATGACCAGGCGTTCGCCGATGACCATTCTGGATATACGATACAGGTATCGAACACGTTTGATGCCGTGAACTATATCGGCGACTACATTCCACCGCTGGCAGAAGCAGGTGCTGCAGAGATCGTGTTCGTACAGGACAAAATAGCGTATGGTCCGATGGACAGCCTGTAAACGTACTGGTATCGCCGTTATGAGCGTGATGCCGCAAGTTCGTCCAGATACGTTTCTGCCCACCAGTCCACGTCGTGCTCCCGGACCTCGTCATACATGGTACTCATCCGGTCCCGGCGCTCACTGTTGCTCATCGTAATCGCTGTTTCAATCGCATCCGCGGTCTCCTGCGTATCCGTCGGGTCGACGGTGATCGCCTCGTCGAGGGCTTCTGCAGCACCCGCGTTCTTACCAAGCACGAGGATACCGTCATGGCTTCCGGTGACGTTCGCGGCCACGCCTTCTTTTGCCACCAGGTTCATGCCGTCCACCACGGGGGTCACGAGCAGCACGTCCGCGGCCCGGTACATGCCGACCACGTCCTCGTGTTCCACGTAGTCGTTCATGAGCTGGACCGGCTTCCATGATGCTGTGCCGTACTCGTCGTTGATCTCCTGCGCCTTCTGTTCTACCGCATCGATCAGGTCCTGGTATGCCGGGATCGCGGTCCGGCTGTCTGTCAGTTTCTGGACGAGCTTGATGTTTTCGTGCAGGTCG
>CAZCWR010000151.1:0-4008 GCA_964502455.1 uncultured archaeon
ATTGACGTGACGTATACGCTGGATGATGCACGGATCGAGATCACCAGCAAAGGTGTTGGACGGGACGACTGGGTGGACTTCTCGATCGTGTCGGACGATGCCTCCTATGCACGCGAAATCAAAAACACACTGGTGAGCAAGGCAGAGGGAGAGTACGATCTGATACATGATGGACATATCACCTACGAGGGTCCGATGGATGTCGAGCCAGAGCGGGAGAACTACGACAGTGTTGCACCCTTTACCGAGATTATGGATGTGATTGGGGACTGGTATAGTGCAGAGGGCGGGTACGAGATAACTGTCCGGGCACTAGATGACGATATCTATTCCAGAGTGGACAAGCCGAAATGGCGACGACACGAGGAGCAACGATACCCAGTGATGTCTCGATTGATATCGAACACGAAGATCAGGAGCTGACGCTTCATATCACCCAGCAGAAATCGGATGGTGATGCGGCCATCCAGTGCCGGTTCGACGCGGACAAGGACGACTGGATGCAGGAACTGAAATGGCTGGTACATGGGCATTACATGGCATCTACGGATGTTGAACCGGACGATTCAGGCAGTCAATGGGACAATTTCATTGTTGAGTCAACAGGCGTCACTCTGGACGATGTGGGTGGATTGGACGAGGTCAAACAGAATGTTATTAAAGACATCCTTCTCCCGCTGAAGTATCGTGAAGAAACGGAAGAGATGGGGATAACACCGACGAACGGTGCCCTGTTCTATGGGCCGCCAGGCACCGGAAAGTCATACATGGCACGGGCTATAGCAGAGGAAGCAAATGCAGACCTTTACGAGGTCGATATGACCGAGATCGTGAGCAAATATGTCGGAGAAACCGAGAAACATATCCGGAAGCTATTCGACCATGCGGAGCAGAATACGCCAGCCATCGTGTTTTTCGATGAAGCGGACACCGCCCTAGCAGACCGCGACCAATCCGACAGAGAGTACATCCAACGACAGACCAACGAACTGCTGCGGCAGCTCCAGTCGGAGGACATCATCACAATCGCCGCCACCAACCGACAAGACCATATTGATGAGGCAGGGAAGCGATCCGGCCGGATAGACGATGCATACGCGTTCATGCCGCCAGATCAGGCAGGACGAGAAGAAATCCTCAAGATACACGTTTAGAAAAAGGAAGATACTGCAGCACAAGACTCACTATTCAACGACCTCGACTATACCGCACTTGCTGATGCTGCCGATGGTGCGACCGGCGCAGATATCGAGGCATGGGTAGAGAAAGCGGTGCGAACCGCAGCATACGGGGAAAGCGTGGACATGGATACGCCGCCAAAGACCTCCCAAGTCACAGAAGATGACTTCTACGACACGTTGGAGACGTTAGACCTGTCTACCGATACACCCACGGACTTGATGTTCCACTGACGGCAGGCCCACGTATTTCTTAAGCCTGTCCCGGCAACACAGCAACCGGGGGAGCCGGGAGATGACTGCAGGGGAGGACATACCAGGATGCGTCACCGTATCCACCGATAATGCCGTCTACCTGCTGCATCCGGGGCAGCATACGGAGACAAGCAGGATCGATACGGACGTCATCGAACGGGTGGACGCGGTCGTGCTGGAGAACGGGACGCAACCGTACGACGACGTGACCGTGGACTGGCTGGAAGCGCAGCCGCAGTACCGGGAACTGGTGGCGCAGTGCCGGGACACGAAGACACCAATCGCCGTGGCAGACGCGCCATATCCCGGATCATCGTCATGGATGTACCTGTCCGAGGTCGCGGAACTCGGGCTGCCCTGTGCTGCCGGCATCCTTGGGCTGCTGCACGGGTATACTGCGCTCGGGGCACTGACCGTGCCAGCGTTCGCATTCGCGTTCGGCGGCGCCGGTCACAGTGAACGGATGAACCGGCTGGCCGGCTACCTGCAACTGAGTGGTGCGTATACGTGGTCCGGGTTCCGGAGCGCGGTCACCGCCGAGAAGCTGGACTCCGTCGTGGCATCCCAGCTCGCAGCGGAATCAGATATCCCGCCCACGATTCTTGTAGAGTATGGGGCAGGCCACCTCGATATCGGGAGCTACCTGCGGCACCCCTGGCTGCGGCGGCAGGTCATTAACACGCATCGGCGGCTGTCGTTCCAGGAGCGAGAAGACACGCTGGAAGCGGTGTGTCTGTTCCAGTTCGCTGACGACACATGCGAGAAACAGGTCGCGGCGGCAACGTTCTAATACCGCCGGACCGCATAGGGAGACGTGCCCGGATGACAGATGATAATACGTACCAGCCACGGAACCCGCATAAAAATATTGTAGTGCTTGCGGTCATCGGGTTTGTCGGGCTACTTGCGGAGACAATCGGGGTCGGCCTGCTGTTCGCGTGGTGGCAGGAGGTGCCGCGCTCCCTGACTGATCCACGAATCTTTGTCGGCGGCGTACTGACTGTTATCGGGTTTGTGATCATCATCCGTGGATTTTCATGGATCGTGAAGCAGATCATCCTGATGACGATCGCCGAAAACTAACGGACCGTCCACCCCCGTTCCAGGTTCCACTACTACTGATGACCGAAACTTCGCCACTACTTATATGTCCGGCACAGCCACACTCTACTGATGCCAGTACGACATGCAGAAGCAGTCTGGGACGGCGAACTTGATACCGGCGATGGATGGGTCAGTGTGGAGAGTGGTGCCGTTGACAGTGCATATTCGTTCCGCTCCCGGTTCGGTGACGAAACACTGCGGACCCAGCAGGTCGAACCGGACGACCTGTCCACCTCGGACCGCACCAACCCCGAGGAACTGATCGGTGCTGCGCATGCCAGCTGCTTCTCCATGCTCCTCGCCCAACTGATCGAAGACCACGGATACAGCCCAGACACGATTGAAACCCATGCCGATGTGACGCTGGAAACAGACGCAGACGACGATCCAGTCATCACCCAGATCGATCTGTACACGGACGCTGAAGTCCCCGGACTCGACGAGGAACAGTTCCAGGAACTGATCGAAGAAGCTCGCGACGCATGTCCCGTTTCACAGGCGCTGGGAGGTGTCACCATTGACGTCGATGGCATGCTACGCTGATGGCAGCTAGAAAATCTTCATCCGGTCCGCACCAGGCACAGATTCGTCCTCCTGGCCTTCCGCGGATGTGAGGCTTTCCTGGGTGATGAAGAAGTCGGTGGTGATGCCCTCCGGCCGGGACCGGTGCTTCTGGACCGTGGCACGGCGTTTGCCGTTCCGCACCTTTTCCAGTTCCAGCAACGTCTTGCTCCAGTAGGCCGGGATGTCGCGGCCCACCATCTCGTTCTCATCCGAGTCGAACTGGGAGTATACCTGGTTCGTGACGATGACTGGGATGTTGTGCTCCCGTGCCAGTTTGGACAGCGTGGAGAACTGGGTGCTCAGCTCCCGGTTGATCTCCTGCGCAGTATCTCCGTCCAGGTTCAACCGGTACAGGGAGACGAGCGAGTCCACCACGATCAGGTTCGGGAGTTCCTCCGCCACGATCCGCGGCAGTTCGCTGAAGATCTCTTTCTGCTCTTCGAACGTGGTCGGTTCCTGCATGATGATCTGTTCCAGCGTGTCCTCGTCGTCATGCATCTGCAGGAACCGTTCCGCCGAGAACCCGCCCTCCGTATCGATAAATACTGCTTTGCCGCCTTCTCGGACGCAGGACACGGCGGCCTGGATGCAGAAATTGGTCTTGCCGGATCCGGCCTCACCGTACACGTTCGTGATGATGCCGTGCTCGATGCCGCCACCCAGCAACTCGTCCAGCGCATCACAATCCAGTTCCAGCCGTCGCGGCTTCTCCATGGCCTATAATGGGTTTACGAACCTTTTATAGGTCTTCACGGTTTCCATCTCCACACAAACTGGTGCCATAACTAGTGCTGGCAGAAATAGTTCATGAACCCCCTCCCATCATTGTTTACGGAGCCGTAGGTCTCGGTGATCGTGAATCCGGTATCCCGCAAGATGTTTTCGACCCCTTCTTCCGTAAGCGGGT
>CAZCWR010000152.1:0-4002 GCA_964502455.1 uncultured archaeon
GATCGTCCCCCGCCGACCCCGCGTCGGTGCCGTCGCTGTGGTTGGTCATGATCTTGATGGTCATGATCGTGTTTGAGCTCGTGGGCTGGACGCCGACGGTAGATGAAGGCAATAAACTCGGATATGTTATTGGTATCATCGCTGTCCTCGGTGTGATCTACCTGTTTTTCCAGGGTGATCCGTCGGCGATTACGGCCATCTTCGGGACGGAGTCGATTCCGATTCCGGTTATAGGGAGTGTTCCGCTTGTGCCGTTGTTGGCGGTGGTATTCGCGATCCTGTTGGTTCTGTGGATGATTGGCGAACTCCCCGGGGTTGGTGGCGGGAATTAGGTCTGTCGCCAGTATCTTTATATTCTTCTTTTGTTTATTGCATGGGTAGAGGGCGTGGGGTATGGCGAATCCAGGATTTGAACTGTTTATCGAGAACCTTGACAGTATTGGGGCGTTTGATGTGTTTCTCCCGTTACTGCTGTTTCTTGCCATCTACTTCGGGCTGTTGAAGAAGACGGAGGCGATCGGTGACGACGATGCGGTGATCGGTGTTGCGTCGCTTGCGATGGCGTTTCTCACCGTGTTCGGTGTGTTGACTATTGTCCCGGCGAGTGTGTTCCCGCAGTTCTTTGGGGTGCTGGCGGTCGTACTTATCGCCATTCTGTCTGCGGTGATCTCGATGGGGTTGGTAGGGTTCGAGTTTGGTCCAGAAGGTCACCGGTATGCCCAGATCGCGGCACTGGGTGTTGGATTACTTGTACTGGTTGTGGCGGCACCGTCTGTTGTCGAGGCGTTCGTTAACATCAATATTGGCGGTCTGACCATTACTGAGGAGGCTTGGAGCTGGATTGCGACGATCGTCATGATGGCGATCATGGGTGGCGTGGTCTGGTTGCTGGTGAAAGGAAACGAGTAACTGGCCAGTACCGTGTATGTGCGGCGTTCGCTGATGTGAGGACAAGATGTAAAAAGCGGTGCTGCATATCGTTCTATGATGGGGATACGGGAACGGGTACGCCGTGCACGGGGTAACCAGTCGGGGACGGGCTGGCGTGTTGTCAGTGAAGAGTACCAGGAATATCAGCGCGCAGAGGATCTGTCACTGGCATCACGGTATGAGCACTGGGCGCATATGGCGGGGCGTATTCGGAAAATCCATCTTGATGAGATTCCGGTGATGGGCCGGTTCTTCAATGCTGCGATGGAGGACCTGGAGAAGCAGATGCGTATCTCGCGGTTGAAGGTGGACAAGGGTGATGTCGGCGCGTTACTACTCCTTCCGTTACTGGTGCAGTTGCCGGTGTTGCTGGTGCTTGGTGATCTTCTTCCGGCGCCGGCCTCGTTCATGATCTGGGGGATTCCGGTGTTCTGGGCGTACTGGGTGATCAGTTATCCAGGATTCAAGGCGACGGTTGTCCGGATCAAGTCGGCGGACGAGGCGTTACGTATTATTCTGTACATGGCGATGCAGTTGCAGATGAACCCGGGACTGGAGGGTGCGATCCGTGTTGCATCGCAGCACACCAGTGGGCCGGTCGGCCGGGACCTGGGGAAGATCCTGTGGGATACGGAAACCCGGAAGTACAGTAATGTGAAGGAAGCGATCTCGGATTTCATGCATCTGTGGCGGGAATGGTCGCAGGACTTCGTGAAGAGCTTCGAGTTCCTGGTGGACTCAACGACCCGTGTCGGCGAGGGGCGGGAACGCCTGATCGAAAAAGGGCAGGACAACATGATCGAGTCCACCATGAACAACATGAAACAGTACGCCCGCAACCTGTCCTCACCGGTGAAAGTGCTGCACATGGCCGGTATCATGCTCCCGTTGATGGGGATCATCATGTTCCCGTTGATATCTATCTTCCTCTCCTCTGATAACCTGTCTGTCGGGATGCTGACCGCGTATATCGCGTTTGGATATACGGTGATCCTGCCGCTATTCCTGTTCTTCCTCGTGAAGCGGTTGATCGCGACCCGGCCGGGTGCGTACTCGCCGCCAAACATCGAGAACGTCCGGGATCTGCCACCGAAGGACAAGCTACCGATCCCGTTGCCGAACGATCAGCGTATCCTGCTTCCGTTGTTCCCGACCTCACTCATTATCGCACTGGTCATCATGATCCCGGGCATCATCTACTATGTGGACCTGTTTGGTCACATCATCGCGCTCCGGACGGATCTGGTCTACACGGGGGAGGGAATCAACATGGGTGCGGAGTGGGAGGAGTACGTCAAGCAGCAGTACGAGATAGAGAACGTTATCAGCAATACTATTTCTGCTCTTACCGTGTTCTGGGGGCTGGCGGCAGGGATCTTCACATACACGTGGGGGCGGAGTTACCCGCGGAAACAGGTCCGGGAGGAGGTAAAACAGATTGAAGAGGGGATTGAGACCGGGCTAGTGGGTATGGAGAATTCGCTGGCCAAGAACATGCCGGTCGAATGGTCCGCGTACGATGTCGTCAAGGAATACGAGAAAATGGGGCAGGCCGACCACCCGATGCACGGGTTCTTCGGCAAGACCTTGAACAATCTGGAACGGAATATCCCGTTCAAGAAGGCTGTCTTCGGGCCGGAAGGCTCCATCCATGAATACCCGTCATCACTCCTGCACAGCACCATGCAGGTCATCGTGAACAGCCGTGACAAGGGCGCACAGGCGATGGCAGAGAACATCCGGACACTGAACGACTACATCCAGAATCAGCAGCGCGTTGAGGAACTCATCAAGGAACTGCTGGACGAAACGGTCAGCCAGATGAAAATCCAGGCACGGTTCATCGCACCGGTCATCACCGCCACAGCCGCGACCATGGCACTGATGATCGTCGAAACACTGTTCACCATTACTGAACGCCTCGAAGAGATCGAACAGGACCTCGGCATCGGTGGAGGAGGTGGCGGTGTCGGCGGAGGGCTGTCTGACCAGATCGCACTTGTCGAACAACTGGACCAGAGTCTCCCACCCACCATTCTACTGCTGATCGTCAGCATCTACCTTGTCGAGGTATCGGTCATCCTCTCGTACTTCACCAACGGTATCCAGCACGGGTTCGACGAGGTCAACCGGGACATCGAGATCGGGAAGACGCTCCTGTATGCAGTACCGATCTTCTCGTCAATCACTATGGTCGCAGCCATCTACATCACGCCGTTCGTTGCGGCACTTGGATCGTAGGAAGTGTATAGCGGGTGAATCGGAGAGGAGGTCATGTCTCCTGCCCCGCTGAACTGCTGCTCCCACTAATGGTGACAGTATAGATGCGTTGCCACGGTCCTGGGGTGACGCGTTCTGCGGCACGGTTCTCTCCCGTAGTTACCTTTATAAACTGGTTTGAACAACGTAACGATGTGGTGAATTAACGGATGGATCTGACATGGCAGGGACGAGATACACTGACTGAGAATAGGGTAACGAACAGGAAAGCACAGAAATCGCTTGAAATGATTATCGGTCTTGTCATCCTGCTCGTGGTCGCTGCCGTCGTCATCTCCATGTTTCTGAACATCTTCCAGGAACCGGATGTCGGTCAGGACGCAGTTGAGATGGCCGAGATCGAACAGCAGTGTACCCAGATGTGTAACGATTACCAGGACCGGGGAGATGTCAGTTCAGCTGTTGAATACTGTCAGATGACCTTTGTCGGTGACGTTGATGGTGACGGACAGACCAACGGACGTGTCGGAACCGGTACGAACACCTACTGTGAAGATGGGATCAAATGCTTCAACGTCCACAGCTGTGACCTTCGCCGTGGACAGGCACTCGATGCAGAGATGTGTCTTGAAGTTATGTGCGACTACTACCAGCGGGAACACGGAGACTCGGCGGGCGATGCATCAGACCGTATCGTTGAGCTGTACGACCCGATAAACGAGGAAAACGGTATCGGGAGCTGTGGTCTATCTGGTATTGAGGACTCTACGGGTCGACCAATCTCCACGTGGTACGACCGGGTGGGCGACACACCGGACTTCCTCGATCCGCAGTGTGAACCGTTAGGAAACC
>CAZCWR010000153.1:0-3988 GCA_964502455.1 uncultured archaeon
CGATGGAAATCCAGCAGGAGATCAACGACGGCGAATACGACGCTGTGTTCGCCGGCGAAGAAGAACTGCCGGACGAAGCAATCGGTGGAGACATCGACGAGGAAGCCGCACAGGAACGGCTCGAAGAACTTGAAGCCGAACGTGAGGCAGAAGCCGAAGAAGAGGAAGACGAAGAAGCAGAAGGTGACGAAGGCGAAGACGCCGAGGAAGGCGAGGAAACTGACGAGGAAGCAGAAGACGAAGCAGAAGGTGACGAACAGTGAATATCGCGGAATCCGTCAAGGAAGTGAAGGATGTCTCCGAGGAACGGAACTTTACGCAGTCCGTTGACCTCGTGATCAACCTGAAGAACGTCGACCTGGACGATCCGGAGAACCGGTTCTCCGAGGATGTGCGGCTCCCGCACCAGGCCTCGGACGATGTCAAGGTCTGTGTGATCGGTGAGACCATCACCACGAACGCGGACAACGCGGACCGGACGATCAATCCGAACGAGCTGGAAGAGTTGTTCGACGACCAGAATCAGGCGAAGAAGCTGGCCGAGGAGTATGACTTCTTCATCGCCGAGGCCCCGCTCATGCCTGATATCGGTAAGAACCTCGGTTCCGTGCTGGGACCGCGGAACAAGATGCCGGATCCGATGCCACCAGGCAGCGATCCGTCAGACGAGATCGAAGACCTGCGGAACACGATCTCCATCCAGCTCAAGGAGCAGCCCTCCATCAAGTGTAAGGTCGGCGAGGAGGATATGGCTGACAACGAGCTGATCGATAACGCGGAGGCCGTCGTCAACACGGTAATCGGCCACCTCCCACAAAACGAACATAACATCAAGAGCGTCCTCATCAAACTGACGATGGGACAGCCAGTGACGGTGAACTAACAATGGGACAGCTACTGACACGACAGCAGAAAGAGACACTGGTCGACGAACTGGCAGAGAAAATGGACGACTCCCATGTCGTCGGCGTACTGGACATGCACTCCCTTCCGGCACGACAGCTCCAGGAGATCAAGAAGGAGCTGGTGGGCGAGGCACAGATCCAGATGACACGGAAGACGCTCATCCACCTCGCGCTGGAGCAGTCGGATCAGGAGGACATCACCGGCCTGAAGGATAACAAGGCGATTCAGCCGGCACTGATCTTCAGTGACCAGAATCCGTTCAAGCTATACAAGACGATCCAGGAAAAGAAGACGTCGGCACCCGCCAGCGGCGGAGAAATCGCACCGAACGACATCATCTTGGAAGAAGGTGGCACCGGGCTCGACCCCGGACCGATGCTTGGCCGCCTCCAGGAACTCGGCGCACAGACCGCTGTCGAAGACGGTGAGATCACCATCACGGACGGCTCCGTCGCGATCGAAGCCGGTGAGGTTATTGATAACAACACGGCAGAAATCCTGAACAATCTCGGGATGGAACCGCTCGAGGTCGGACTCGACCTCAAGCTGGTGTACGAGGATGGCGAAGTCTTCGACAAAGACGTGCTTGCCATCGACGCGGACGACTACCGCGACGACCTCAAGGCAGCGGCAAGCGGCGCATTCAACCTGGCAGTTAATGCGGGCATCATCAACGAACAGACCGCACTCCCACTACTCCAGGAACGCGCTTCCAAGGCCCACAACCTGGCAGTCAACGCCAGTGTGGTCAACGAGGATACCATCGAACCGCTCCTCAGCAAGGCCGCTGGCGACGCACAGGGACTCGACGCAGCCGTCGATCTTGACAGCGTCGACCTCGATGAAGACAGTGACGATGCGACAGAAGACACAGAAGCAGACGAGGAATTCACAGACGCCGAGGAAGATGCAGGAGAGGCCGACGAGTCAGCCGAATCCGCTGAAGAGGACACAGCTGAAGCAGAAGACGAGGCAGACGCTGACGAGGATGCCGCGGAAGACAACGAAAACGAGGACGCGTAAACACCGTCCTTACGCTCCCTTTTGTTTTTCTCCTTATATGCGGCTATCAGCTGGAGATCAGCAACGTACCAAGATCCTATACCTAGGTTCAATACTGTCCTGGTAACTCAACAAAAGCGTATTCTGGCGTGTCTCCTTGTTCTAACATTGAACGAGGAAACTCCCAGTCAACTGGAAAGAAATCGTAGCAAAACCGTGTATCTTCAGAGGGTCGATATCCAAAGCTTGAACGAGCGTGGAAGGTTTCGTCCATCCATCCTACGTTGATGTCAAACTCTCCGTCACCGTCTTCTGGAAACAGCATCTTCAATGCGTACGCATTTCCTTGCTCCAGTTCACCGTAGGTCAGACCATTTCCACGCTCTATCTGTTCATCCACATAATCAAAGAGGTTTCGCACACCCTCCGGTAGATACGTCTCTGTCCACTGTTGGAGACTTGCATCATCAGTTGATACACTAAAATGCATAGACGATAATGAATGCTACATTCTTATATACGTTATACCGGTGGAAACGGCTCTAACACGGATAAAGAACAACATATACTCGGGATACCTGCAGCACCAATACATCGGAGAAATCATCCCCTACCGTACCAGCTGCTGCACGTTCTGCGCTTCTGACACCATCAACTGTGTGATCGTTTCACTGTCACCGCGTGCCAGCGCCAGCTGCAGCTTCTTCCCGCGATGATACAGTACGCCATCAAACGTATTTATCGGGACGTGCTCATCGTCCGTGACTAGCGCACCATCCGTGACGTGGCCCTCCTCGTCCACATGCGCCGCGAAATCATCCTCGTACGGTACGGCCGTGAAGATGTCATGCAGGTACTTGGGGTACCGGAGCTCGTAGACGTTACGGTGATACAGCGCGATCGGGACATCACCGTAGTCCTGCAGCAGCGTCACAAACCGGTGCACGTTCCCCGCATCGTCCGCCTGGTACGTGGGGACGCCGTCACGGTTCACATGCACGGAACAGGCGATCCGCGTCAGTAGCTCGTCATCGACCGGTAGCGGGAACTCCACAGGCGTGAACGGCCTGCTGCGGCCACCCCCCTTCACCCGCTCCACATATTGATCCGCATCATCCAGTACGTCACGGACGAACGACGCCGGGACGAAGGTATCCTTATGCCGCCAGTTGTACAGTTTGGAGCGGCTGTACCCGGTTTCGGCTGCAATGGCTGTCACGCCACCACAGTCTTCCACGGCATTCCACAGCGCTTCCTTGCCGTCCGCAGACAGCTGTACGCGGATACTGTCCGACATATGCTCAAGGTTTATCTCCTGCATGGTGTTTGTATTCAGCTATGTACATCGGCTTTTAAATATTGGGTGCAAGTGGTTGTGCAAGGTGATCATATCATGGAGCTTATCCACGCAGCGCTTCTGCTGCACTCTGCTGACAAGGAAATCACCGAAGAGAACGTGGAAGGTGTGCTTGACGGCGCTGGAATCGACGCTGATTCCGCGCAGGTCAAGGCACTGGTCGCTGCCCTCGAAGACGTTGATGTCGAGGAAGCGATGAACACGGCTGTTGCAACCGGCGCAGCGCCGGCACCGGCAGCAGGCGGTGACGCATCGGCAGACGACGCAGAAGCTGAAGACACAGAAGAGGAAGCAGACGACGAAGAACCGGAAGATGACGGCGCCGACGAAGAGGAGGCTGCCGAGGGACTTGGATCCCTGTTCTGATGCAGGAATCGTCTCCGACGCTTCCATCGCGGCATAGCGCCGCCCACCTTTTCTCTTTTTATTTTTGATATGACGGCACGGCATGTTCTGATCACCGTTGCCAGACCTGTATCCTTTTTAGCAGGCATCACGTTACATATACACGTACAGGAGGAGTATCACCGATGACGCAGACAATACCGCTGAAACAGGACCCTGAAACCGTGTTCCGTGACCTGGACCAGTTGCTGGTGCGGGCCGACCAGACCGTGGACCTGTACGGCGCGGTCACCCCCGGGAACTGGCAGGACGAGCGGGAGCGATTCCTGAAAGGCTGGGCTGCGGAACCTTCCTTCACGTACACCACGTCGCGTGCCG
>CAZCWR010000154.1:0-3982 GCA_964502455.1 uncultured archaeon
GAACGCGATCGTTGACATCCAGGAAGGCAAGCTCGGTATGGAACGTGACTTCCTGTTCGAACAGGAATACCCCGGCGAGATCTTCGCGTAAAACCCTCTCTTCCTTCTAAAATAACAGGTTATTTTTGGGTACGTTATATTGTTATTTTTACTGCTCTTGGGATTTTCGGGTAAAGTGACCTGCATACATATGGAACACGATTGTTATATTATAGTAAAATCCTGTGTTAGATAAATTTTATTCGATTAATTAATCCAAAATTTTTGTTTTTCCGTGGGTACGGGATTCGGGTCGTAGAACACTAATTATGTGTCCGAAACCACAACAATATTTATAAATATAGGGGAGAGTTATTAGATGTGAGTAAAATACTACTCACATTTCTCTCCTCGGTGAACCTATTTTTGACTGGAGGGAGGTGTAAAAAATGGTGGATAGTGAACGTGAGCAGAGAACTTATGGGTTTGATGAGCGAGTCGGACTGCTGGCGCAGGCGTTCGATGATATCCGGTATGAGGACGGTGTGGAGTATGAGCACCGTGATATGGCGCGGCAGCTCGCAGAGGTAGAGGAAGGGTTCGACGATATCCACCGTGCCCTGGAAGAGAATCACGAGAAATGGGAGGTCAGCCAGGAGCTGTTCGATGTATTCGTGGATACAGCCGAAGAGAAGATAGATGACTATAACGATAGTGAGCTGGGAGAGAAGGCACGGCAGTATATCGAGCACGAACGGAAGCGGATGGAAGAACACAAAAAGCTGTTATTAGAGGAGAAGGGTCTCTGGGACAAATATCAGGACATACGGGACCGGTTCGAAGAGATCAAGTACAACGGTTATTCGGAGAGCGGCCCCGGCGAGTTTGCTATCGCAGTGAAGGGTCCGGCCAGTGAGTACATGAAGCATGTGGATGGAATGGACGGGACGGAGTGGGGGAGTATTGGTCGTGACCCTCGCGTCGATGACCCGGATCTGGCGCAGTTAATCTATGATACACTGGGCAATCACAGTAACGACGGTGCCATCGTCATGGCGGAGGACGCGGAATCTGGTCGGGAAACGTTCCTGCCGGAGACCGTCTGGGTGCCTGATGCACAGGTCTCCCAGAACGCCTACCTGAAGGAGGGCGGAACGAAACACCGTGCGGCCGTGAATGCTGTGTATGGAGATGTACGTGATGAGAGTGGTGATGAGAGTGGTGAAGAGATGGTGCGTGCATCCCTTGTACTCAGTGAAACCGATGGAAAGATTCGAGAGTTCCGCCGCGGCGACTACCTGGGTGATGTCGCGGAAGAACAGCTGTACCCGCTGTTCGACGGTGACGACGTGGACGTTACGCAGCTGCGGTTTGAGGCAGTACGGGAGGATGGAACGGAAGAGATCCGCCTGTACCGTGAAGAAGACGGTGTGGACGATGCTGACCTGTCCTATATCACGGTGGAGGACGTGTATCCGGACTACGCCGGTGAAGCCCCGGACGACCTTGTGCTCCGCAAGACAGATGACGGCATCGATCTCTGGGAGCAGGAGATCACCACGTTCAACTACGACGCGGGAGACAAGCCCCGTGTACCCTCGTACTGGGAAGAAGACAGTTCATACACGGATATGCCGGAATCGGTGGCAGACATGTTCACGTACTGGGATGGCGAAACGCCTGAAAACGGTCCTGCAGAACAGTATGTTGATCCTGTCGATCAGCCGATGCCCCAGTAGGTAACAGTCAACTTCGTTCTATACGTGAAGGCTGCATCGTTTATTTAACGTTTTGCCCATACTGGAGGGTTATGAGCGGAAACGCGGATACCTCTCCGGACATGGGTAGACAGCTGGAGCAGCAGTACGGGATGGACGGATACCGACAGGAGGATGCCTATGCTGCGGCGCGTGCCCTGTTTGAGTCCAATGATACGGTCGTGGAGTCCTATATCGCTACAGTTGAAGCGTTTGACCGCGGTGAATACGATGGGAACGCACCGCTCGATACGTTCGAGGAAAAGTTCCAGAACAGTCTCAAAGCGTACGATCATCGGACCGGTGGGGAGTACGAGCCCGTAGACGACGGTCTATATGATGGTCTGGATGACGAACTGCTGAACCGGCAGGAACCGGTGAAGGGCGCTGACATCGCCAACGCGTTTCTCGATGCTGACACCTATGAAGCCGCCAGGCAGGAACTGGAACGGTTCGAACAATGGATAACCCCTACGCTGGACCAGACAGAGCTACAGTTTGACGAGACGGAAGACCCGCTCCAGCCAGAACAGTACCACCACGCTGTTATCATGCACAGTTTCCAGCGACTCATCCAGCGAAAACATGCCAACAAGGACAGAGAACAACCTGAACGGTTCAAACCGCCAGAAGGCGGCCGAAACATCGACCTGGCATCACATCTGTAACATGCGCCAGATACCGGTATAGAATACGCTACATCTACTCGGACAACTGCTCCAGCAATAGTTCACGCGCCTCTTTCGGGTCCGCACTGCCCTGTGACTTCTGCATAACCTGTCCCACAAGAAAGTTGACCGCGTTCTCATCCCCGTTCTCGTAATCCTCCACCGCTTCCGGGTTCTCATCGATCGCCGTCTCCACGAACTGCTGAATCTCATCGCCGCCCGCCTTCTCCAGTCCCTGCTCTTCGATGATGTTCTCCGGCGGCTGCGGATCCTCCATGAGTTCCCGGATCACGGTCTCCGCGGCCTGGTCTGCGATCTCATCATTGTCCAGCTTCTCCAGCACGGTCACGATCCAGTCGCTCCGCAGTGGGGACTCCGAGTACGTGAGATCGTGGTAGTTCAATGTCTTCTTGATTGGGCCGGAGAACCATGACGCCGCCAGGTCCGCACCGACCGCGTCCACCGCGTCTTCGAACGCATCCGCCAGCGCCGGGTCCGTGATCAGTGAATCTGCCAGCTCCTGCCCGATCCCGTACTCGTCTATGAACCGTTCCTGCTTCTCGTCCGGCAGCTCGGGCAGGTCCTGCTGTGCTGTCTGTACATCTTTATCTGATACCGGGATCGTGATCAGATCGGGTTCCACAATGTAGCCGTAGTCCGCCTCGCTTTCCTTGGTCCGCATCGTCTTGGTGGTACCGGTGTCCGCGTCCCACATCCGGGTCTCCTGTACCACGTCTTTCCCGTTCCGGTTGGCGCGGCGCTGCCGCTGAATCTCATGCTTCAACGCATCTTCGATCTCCCGGGTACCGGTGATGTTCTTTATCTCCACACGGTTCCCACCGTTCACCGAGATGTTCGCATCGCTCTTGATCGTGAGGCGTTCCGGGTCGTACGCGCCCAGGTACTGCATGATCCGCGCCAGTTTCTGCAGGTACGCACGGGCCTCCTCTGGCGAGGTGAAGTCCGGTTCGGTCACGATCTCCAGCAACGGGGTACCGGCTCGGTTGTAATCCACCAGTGTATGTGAAGCAGAATCCATGCTGCCGCCGACATGATCCAGTTTTGCCGGGTCCTCCTCGATATGCACGCGCCGAATCCCAATCGTGGTGTCCGCCAGATTCACGGTACCGTCACTCGCGATCGGGTCCTCGTACTGCGTGATCTGGAAGTTCTTGCTCATGTCCGGATAGAAATACGTTTTTCGGGAGAACACCACACTATCATCGATATCACAGTCCAGCGCCAGCCCGGTCTGGATGCCGTACTGGATCACGGCCTGGTTCGGTACCGGCTTCGACCCCGGCATCCCGAGACAGATTTCGCACGTTGTGGTATTGGGCGCATCTCCGATGGAACTGCTGGAACGACCATCTCTGTCGAGAAGCTCGTGTGGTTCATCTGGGTTGTTCGGACAGTCACAGAACAGCTTTGTCTTCGTATCGAGCTGTACATGGGTTTCCAGTCCGATCTTCACGCCTGGCGATCCAGACGGCAGATCAGACGGCTGGTCGTCTCCGCTTCGCGGAACCTGACTCATGCGTATACATCTGTCGAGGAAGCGTTAAAAATCTGCACCAG
>CAZCWR010000155.1:0-3965 GCA_964502455.1 uncultured archaeon
GCGGACTGGACGGACGGCATCCAGCAGGCTCACAGCCTGTTGCATCTTGTCAATCAACTGGACACAGAACTTCTAGAGATGTTGGCCGACCAGCTCCCGGACGGCGACGCGCTGGACGCGGACGAACTGGCGGACCCGCCACAGGTCAGCCCGATGCAGGCGTTGAACCAGTTCCGTGACCCGGATGTGCAGCGCGGAGTCGGCCGGTTACTGGTGCTGTTGAAGGCACTGGGGAAAGAACCGTAGTCGTCTGCCGTCCCTATACGCACGTGTTATAGCGACCGACACACGTGTATGCGCCGCACCGTCGAGTTAATAAAAAAGCTGATCTGTATGACAAGGTAGAACGTGTTATGGGACGAAATGTGCTGTTTATCGTGCTGGATGCGACACGGCGTGACCGGGTTGCCCCATTCAACCCGGAGATCGAGTTCACTGAGCACATCGATGCGCTCGCAGAGCGTGGGACCGCGTTCTATAACGCTGTGTCCCAGAGTTCATGGACGTTTCCGGCGCATGCCTCCATGTTTACCGGGCTGTATCCGTGGAAGCACGGTGCCACACAGGAAACACTGTACCTGCAGGAGACGGACGGGAAGACCCTGTTCGAGATATTTCAGGACCGGGGCTACACGACCGCTGTCTATACGTCGAACAGCTGGATCTCCCGGCACATGGGGATGACGGACGGCGTGGATCAGGAGTCCAACTTCTTCCCGCTGCTGGGAACGCTTCCCGGACCGGTCCGCCGCCTCTGGCAACGGTGCAGCCCGGACACTCAGAGATCCATTATCACACTGCTGGAGCAGTGGAGCGACCGTCTTTCAGGATTTTCTGGTACCGGCGGATCGCATACATCGGACATCATCGACAGGACGAAGGACACTATCCGAGAGAACGAGGACTGGTTCGTGTTCGTCAACCTGATGGACGCACATGCACCAGTCCATCCGCCAGAGCAATACCGCGAAAAGCATGCGCCGGACGTTGATGCCGATGATTTAGCGAACGCGATGAATGACTACTACACCGGCAAAGACGTTCCCTGGGAGGACTACCGGAAACTGTACGATGCAGCGATTGACTACATGGACGATACGGTCGGCCACCTTGTGACGTTTCTGGAGGACCGCGGTGAGCTGGATGACACACTCATCATCGTTGTCTCCGACCACGGGGAGCACATGGGCGAACACGGGTTCGCCGAACATCGCCTGTCCGTGTCAGAGACGCTGGTACACGTCCCGGTGATCATCTGGGACAGCGACAACGCGACGGACGCGGTCCACGACCAAGTCGAACTCCGGGCCCTGTATGACTACATACCGGCAGCAGCCGCAGAGCAGAAGGTACCCGATATAACCACTGACGTAACGAAAGGCGGTATCGCCTACCCGGACATGCATATCCAGATAACGGAGGACACCGAATCCGTTGAAGAGGAAAACCTGTACGCGCGGCGCCGATACGTCCGGGACGGTGACAAGGGAGTCAGGGTCGAGAAGAAAGAACCTGAAGACGGGGGAACCACGTACCGCGGTATCGACCTTGACACGGGAGAGACTGCGGAGGTTTCTGACATCCTGAAACAAACCGTTGACCGTATCGGTACGTATACCGGAGATGGCGAAACACTGGAGGAGAAGGATGAGATGGTGAAGAAACGGCTGGAACACCTGGGGTACACATGACAGCGGCCGCAGATAATCGTCGGAAAACCGGGATCGGGTTCGTATTTGCTTTCACGATCATCGCAGCGATCATCTGGCGTACCGGCTGGTACCAGATCTATACAACGATCGTGCAGGCACACCTCCCGTTCCTCCTGCTGTCAGTTGCCTGCACGGCAGGCGCCATGCTGATGATCGGTACCACATGGTGGATCATCGTCAAGGAGGTCGGTGACATCGCACTAGTCGACGGACTCCGTATCTTCCTTGCCACCATGTTCGCGAACACGATCACGCCGTTCGGCCAGTTTGGCGGGGAGCCCTTCATCGCATACATCCTGTCACGGGGATCGGATACCCCGTACGAGGAAAGTCTCGGTGCGGTACTGGCTGCAGACGTCGTCAACGCCATCCCGTTCTTCACCCTCACACTCACCGGTATCTCCGTGTTCCTCGCTTCACAGCCGCTCAGCCCACTGGTGTCAACGATATCCAAGGGCGTCATCGCCGGGTTCATCGGGCTGTTCCTCGCGGTATTCACGATGTGGCGCTTCGAGGCCCACGCACTCCGCGTATTCGGGTATATCGGGTTCCGTATCGATGCTCTCGTCAGCAGCGACCGCTTCGATTTCATCGGACCGCAGTACCTGCAGGAGAAAGGAGAAACCCTGTTCGGCGTGTTCCGGCAGTTACTCCGGAACAAACCCCGTGTCGGTGTAGCCCTGGCCACCACCCATCTGGCGGGACTGGTCGATATTGCCGGCGTCTACCTCATGCTGGTAGCGCTCGGCGCCACCCCTCCGATAGCTGTCCTGCTGTTCATCGTCCCGACCGCGATGCTCGCCAGCTACCTCCCCCTGCCAGGCGGCATGGGCGGCATCGAAGCCGCCATGACCGGACTACTGGTCGGTGTCGCCGGTGTCCCTGCACCGATCGCACTGTCAGCCGTCCTGCTGAACCGGACCACACGGTACATCATGAGTCTCGGCGTTGGCGGCTTCTTCGCGTCTCAGCTGTCCATCGATATCTACCAGCAATAACCTGTGACAGCACAACCGGTCTCACACCACGGCAGAACAGAACATTGCTGGACAGTATTAAAACTTGATATCCCCGACGATTGATCGGCAACATCCTGAAACTCGCCTGTATTCGTAACTAAATTAAAAAAGCCTTCACCAACTATACACCTATGGCCGCTATGGAACCAGCAACGATTTCCATACCCACCCTGAACGAGGAAGACGTACTCCCACGGTGCCTGGACTCGATACAGGACGCCGTGGAGTACTGTGACGCGGAAATCGAAGTACTCATTCTGGACTCCAGCGACGACAGAACCCCGGAGATTGCACGATCACGCTCGGTCGTTGACAGGGTGGTTGAGGAAGATCTCAGCATCCTGGAGGCACGCCACAGGGCCTTCGAGCTTGCATCACACGATATCGTGGTCGCTGCGGATGCTGACTCCGTATATGACAAGGCATGGCTCCAGGAACTGCTGAAACCGGTTAATGATGGTGCGCTTCTATCATACGGCGCCTGCTACGGAACGGAGCCATTAAACTTCCTCGCGCTGCACACGATTCTTCTCCAGCGCATCTCTCCAATCGCCGGGGTTGACTGGGTCAGCGGATCGAACCGGGCAGTCAGGAAAGACGTGTACTTCGAGGTCGGCGGGTACGACGTAACCGCCGAGAAATACGATTACTGGTCCGTCCTCGCCGAAGAACAGTTCCGCTTCCCACGACGCGTCAAACAGCACGGAGACGTTGTCTTCGCCCGTGATGCCGTATCATGGCAGGACAAACGGATCGAAAAGGAACTGCTCGGCTGGGAAGAGAAACAGAGCGGACATCAGTGGGACTACCTGAGCACAGACCGCCTCGTCGGCGCCAAAAGTTTATTTCCACTCCCCTGACCACCTATCCCTTACCCTTTTTCTTGACTATACTGTACGCACCTAGCTCCCCGTACTGCTGTAGTTGCTGAGCCCGAACTGGCAGAAGACCGATAAAGAGGATCAATCCACCTGCACGACTAATCCTGGGCTTCGAGGTAGACGTCAATCAGCTGCAGGTCGTCCTGCGGCATCCCGTCAACGAACGGCGTGTACCGGATATCACCGCCACCGAGGACGTATAAATCATCGGATTGGAACGCTATCTGGTCCGCATATCGTCGCTGCGGCTGTCCATAAAGGACTGTTTCTGCATCATCCGTGTCATTCCATGTTCGATATCCTGCTTCCTCAAGTACAGATCGCATGACTGGCAGCTCCAGGGCGTGATCAAG
>CAZCWR010000156.1:0-3935 GCA_964502455.1 uncultured archaeon
CTGGTTCAACAGTACGGACCCGTACAGTATCGATGTCAAGGCAGACGTGGCCCGGATCGACTACAGTATCGATCCGTCCACGGTGAACGCGTCCGCCACGAAGACGTTCACGCTTAACGCCACGAACCCGACGAGTTACGATGCGGACAGCGTCTCCGTCAACATTACCGTTCCCGGGGACTGGAACACCTCATCCAACTTGAACCCGTCCAGCGGTGGCGCTGTCAAGAACGGTGACAGACTGGTGTGGGAGAACTTCACCCTGTCCGCGTCCGGGACGGAAACGCTGGACTTCGATGCCACGGTGGGGAAGACGTCCGGGACCAACCTGGTGAAGACCAGTACACGGTACAACTCCAGCACCACGTGGCTTGATGACACGACTGCGCTCGGTGTGACGGTGAACGCGCCATCTATCCTGACCAGCCGGAGCTTGCCGGGGACGGTTGGGGTGGACAGATCATTTGAAAGCAGTCTCACGTTCGACAACAACGGGAATGACCGGGCCAAGCTCCTGTTCGGGACGGAGACCGTGTGTGAAAACAATCCGGATGCCTGTACGATCAATACGTCCAAACAGGCATGGCTGATCGATGACACGGAGCCGGACTACGTGGACTGTGGTGCGGACCGGTGTGATTACGGCTGGACCGGGAAGAACGCAAACATCACATACTATAACGGGTCGGGGAGGACCGGGGAGATCGACGTCAATATTACGAACATGTCGGCCGATGTGTCCAATACACTGTCATACCGGCCGACGATTACGGATATCGGGAGTTACCGGCTGTACTTCAACGGAACGTTCACCGATGACCGTGAGGTGGAGTATGATGCGGAGACGGAGTACGTGGTCACGGTGGCGAAGCGGCCGAACCTTGATCTTTCCCTGTCACCGCTGGAAACGTACGCGAACGATACGGTGTCATTCCTGTGGGAGGTCACCAATACGGGGACGGAAAATGCGAACGAGAGCAGTATGTGGCTGGAGGTACCGAACGGTTACACGATTGACGGTGTTGACCCGTCGAACGGGACGGCCGCGGCACGGGACGGGAAGGTGGAGTGGAACATCACAGACCACGAGATCGTGGACGGTGGCGGTACGCACAACGTGACCGTCAACCTGACCGCGCCCGAAACCCGTGGAACGTACGTGTTCGATGCCAACGCCTCGTACCGGGGTGCCACGCATTACGGAAGTTACAGTGGGAGTACATCGTTCAGTGCTGATGTGCTACGGCCACAGTTGCAGGTGGATCGGTCACAGCCGTCACTTGTCGACCTGAACGAGAAGTTCACGGTCGAGCTGACGTTCACCAACAACGGGAACCTGGAGTACAGTGCGAACGCGACAGACCTGAACACGACGGACACGTATCCGTCGGCATTCAGCTTGGACTGCAATGGTGTGTCCAGCGGCGCGTTCAGCGATCAGGACTGTGATACGGCGAACAACCAGATTCGCTGGGCGGACCTGACGCTACAGCCCGGGGAGTCCACCACGGTGTCGTACAAGCTGGCGACCAATACGACCGGGACGTATACGATGGACGCCGATACGAACTACTCGGACCCGGTGAACAATAATTACTCGACCAGTGCGTCCGGGACGACAACCATCGACGACCTGTCCGCGCCACGGTGGCAGAACCAGCAGCAAAGTATGGATTCGATTTCACAGGGTGGTTCTGTCGAGTTGAAGGCACAGGGCCGGGACTTGAACAACCTGTCCCATGCGACGCTGGCCACGAACGAAACTGGGGTGTTTGAGAACAAGACGGGCAATCATGGTTCACCGACAACGCTGTACACGAACGCAACGTGGACATGGAGCAACCTGACATGGAAGAACGACTCGGTCGCAGACCCGGCCGTAGGGTGGAAGCTGTGGTATAATGACACTGGCGGCAACTGGAACGCAACGGATACGATGACGTTTACGGTGCAGGCAGGTGCTGGCGCATACCTCAATGTCTCCCGTGTGGACCCGCCGTCGCCGTATTCCGTAACGGAGAACGAGACGTTCACGCTGAACGCGACCGTGACCTGTCTGAACGGGGACTGTGGAGAGGTGAACGGGACGGCCCGGTACAATGCCTCCAGCAGTGATCCGGACACGACGATTGCCACAACGTCCACGACCCCGTTCCATACCGTGGCCAAGGAGAACCCCTTAACCTGCGCGGACCCGTTGCTGGAGAATCAGGAGTGTAACGTGACGTGGAGTGTGAACGCGACCGGTGACATCGGCGGTACGTGGGCGGTGGATGTGAATTTCACGTCGAACGAGAGTGCGGTTGACCATAACGATACGGCGGATGCACAGATCAATATCGTCGGACCGGTGATCGATGTGATAGTGCGGTGGGATAACACCAGTTTCGGCTCGCTTGACCCCGGGACGACTGGGAATGCTGCGGAGAATAACTCGGATCGGCTGTACAATGTGACCGTTTCCGAGGATACGACGGAGACCGTTGACCTCTGGATCAATGGCACCGATCTCACGGAGGACGGCCCGGGCAGTTACGTGATCGGGGTTACAAACGTATCGTACAATACGCAGAATAGTGAGGGCAGTGCATCTGCGCTCCAACAGACACGTCGAGAACTGAAGAGGGGTGTCTCGGCGGGGTCGAACGTGACCACGTACTACTGGATTGATGTCCCGAACGGGATCAACGACTCAACGTACAGTGGGAGCATGGAGGTGATGGCTAATCAGACCTCGTGACGGGACGCGCATACTCGTTACCGCCTCGATCATACTGTGCATTGTACAGGCTGCGACAGGTATCGGTGTCGTGGAGGAGCATATGCATGGTGATGTCGGGTACGCCGGTGAGGTCACGTTGAAAGCATACGTATTTGGCGACAGCCGGGTTGATTTGTCGGTGGTCGAGGCACCGGACCGGTGGGATGTTACGGTATCGCCAGAGATCATCGAGATGCCGCCGCAGGACTATACGTACATGGAACTGGGCGGTGAGTACCGGAAGATCGCACCAGTAACGGTGACGGTCAATGTTCCCAGTGATCCAGAGGACGGACAGCACCAGATCCGCGTCCGTGTTGCGGAAACCGGTACCAGCAACGACGCATCCCAGGTGGCGGTGACTGCGTCGCAGCTCCTGACGTTCACCGTCGATGTCGTCCCACCATCCACGGGAACGCCGGAGGAACCGGACGAACAGGATGAGTTGCTTCCCTCCCCGGATGGACCGTTCCGTGGCATACGCAGTCCTGGAGGCGATGATATACAGACTGGAACGGATAACACGTTACCGCCGGATAACACGGATACGGCACCCGATGACGATGGTGATGATGACGACGCAGACGGCCGTGACCGGGAGCGTGACCGGACGGACCCGGGTGATGATTTTGGTGAATCTGTCCAGGACCAGCAGGAGGATGCTGGAGAACAGGATGCGGCCGGAATCACCGGGCTGGTCACGCAGGCAGCAGCGGTCTCGACCGCGGTGAACGTACTGGTCTTCATCGCGATATGGAGTATCGTCGCCTACGTCGTCGTGCAGCGTCGGGAACAGAAGCAGGAGCAGGACGACACACTCTGGGATGTGTGATGTGGATGTATGACACATGGTGGCTATTGCTGCCCGCAGACCCCGGTCGGAGCGGTGCCGTGATACAAACTGATTTGTAGCAGCAGGACAGGATAGAGTATGATGGCTGATACAGTATCGGGGTGGGTCGTGACGTCTGCCGTTTTTATCGGCATGCTCGTGGCAGTGACGGGTGTTGCTGCCGGCGCGACCGGGGCCAGTGTCTATCCGGAGACAGCGTACCTGGGAGAGGTTGAGCGTGGTACGAACACGACGATGGATGTGTTTCTGGTCGGGGACGCGACAGGTGACAACGTGACGGTCCAGTACTACCCGCCGGAGCGACAGCAGTTCACACGGCAA
>CAZCWR010000157.1:0-3866 GCA_964502455.1 uncultured archaeon
ACCAGCCGCTCCATAATAGTGTCACGGTCGTGTCCGCGGCGCTTCATCCGCAGGATAAGGTTGATATTAAGCAGTGCGGCTTCGAGCTGCAGGAACTCGTTGAACAGCTTGCTGCGGCCGCCGATCGTCTCCGCTTTCTCCTGCAGCGACGTGTAGTAGTATGTGTCGATCAGGTCCTCAATCTCCATCAGGTTGTCCGCGTCCTCAAGCACGTCACGGAGATCGCCGTCAAACGTGTCACGGGAGAACGCATCGATGATTTCCTCGGTGGAATCCATCGACAGGTACCGGTCAAGTGTCTCCCGGTCCATCTCCGGTGTCGGGATCAGTGCGTCCGTGACATCTGTGTCTGTGTCACGGACCTGTCGGCGGAGGATGATCTTCAGGTTCTCCAGTTCGAACTTACGGTAGTAGGCCTGAAGCAATTCCTGGATCTCGTCTGGGGAGATGTCGACCAGTTTGATGTACGTGTTCGCCAGGTTCCGTTTCAGGGCGCGTTCGATCAGTTCCTCGCCCTCGTACTGGGTACCAAGCTCTTCCATCTCCCGGTCGTACCCGCGATTGCTGAGAAACTCGGCGATCGAGGCCTGCTCCATCTTCGCAAGTTTCCGGTACTCGCTGTCCGTGATCAGGTTGGCTCTCATCGTCCGTACACGGGTGTTGGTGTACGGATACGTTTTGAAGCGTGAGAGCCGGTTCGAGATATTGAGGTTCATTCGAAGAGCACCTTGGAGACAGCCTGCTGGTTCTCGTCGATCACGTGGTCTGCCACGTCATCGAACTGCATGTTGAACCGTTGGGAGCCATCCGCTGATTCGACGATGATGCCCGTGATGTCTTTTTCCTCGAAGTCCCCGTACTGCTCTGCCAGATCCTCGTGGGCTGCAGACGCGTACACGGTTCCGATCTCGATGTCGTCGGACAGTGATTCGAGTGCGTTCTCGATTAGCTCTTCCTCCCTGTCCTCATCGAGGTCCTGCACGCGTTCCCGGAACTGGTCGTACACCTGTTCCAGGAGGTCTTCCCGTGCCTCAAGCCGTTTCCGCTTTGCCTGCATCCGTGCGGCGGACAGCCGCTTCTGCCGAAGTGCCTGTGCCTCGTTCTCTGCATCCTGTTCGGCATCACTTACGATACGGTCTGCCTTCTCTTCGGCCTCACTGAGCAGTTCGTCTCGCTGTTCCTCTGCTTCCTCGATAATCTTGTTTGCGCGAGTTTCTGCCTCGTTGAGGATCTCGTTCTTTACCTGTTCAAGTCCCATCGTTGTTCGTGTTCAGTGGATCGTGTGTTTCCTGTGCCTCTAAAAAATGTAGAGGCTGTGCAATTGCGGGTCTTACACCGCAACTGGCGCTCGCATTCTTCCAGGAAAGGTGCCTCGATGAACGCATGCGTTCACTCGATCGAGTAAACGCTCCGCGTTTATCGAGTCGAACAGCGTTCCTGGAAGAACGCTGTGGCTGGTTTGTACTGGTCTTAAATGAATCCGAGTGCGACCAGCGCAACAACGAGTCCGAAGATGACCATGGTCTCTGGAATAACGGTCAGGATGAGTCCTCGTCCGAACAGGGACTCGTCCTCGGCCATTGCTCCTACTGCTGCGGACCCGATGTTCGACTGTGCCCAGGCGGTTGACAGGGCTGCGCTGCCGATTGCGATGCCAGCGCCGATTGCCTGCATACCGCCGATTGCTGCTTCTTCAGCTGCCATGTGTTGTTCACCTCGTTTTAGGATATGTTTAGGTGTTTATTAGGACTTTTTTAAATGGTAAGTCCCGAACGGTGTGTAGTATTCTCCACCGCCGTGGAAAAACTTTGTGAAAAACTCCACGTAGTGTAGTCGGATACCCTGAAGACCGGCTTCCATGATCTTCAGGAACGTGTTGATCGTATGCCCGACGACCAGTAACAGGACGCCGAACAGGATCATGAATATATTGCCGCTCTGGAACAGCGGCGCCGCCATCTGGTTGACGACCGCGGCCAGCGCGATGATCGCGATAGTCACGCCAAGGATTCGCAGATAGCTCAAAATATTGGATACGAGTGACGGGATCTCCACTACGCCCTCGATGCCTTCGCCCTTGAACAGCATAACCGTGGCAAGTCCCATCACAGCCAGTCCGGCGTTAACGGAATAGAGATATGCGATAGCGGCACCGATCTGGAGCACGATCCAGGAGATCTGTGCGAAGATCGCCTCCATCAGTCCGTGACTGATGTATTCGTTGTATGCGCCGATCAGAATACCAAAGTTGACGTGTGCGATACCGATAAGCAGTGACAGGTTCAGTACTGCACCAAGATCGTGGACGCGGTCAAACAGGACAGGGATCTGCTCGAACAGTGTGATCCCGGTCGCTGCCGTGAGATCATTATGTGGACCGAATATATGGAACCCGAACGCTTCCGCATAGATCAGTCCGAACACCATGGTCACGATGGAACAGTACATCAGTGACTTCCACAGTCCTGCGGCCTCCGGTACCTTCCGGTACATCACGTAGAACACGGCGAACGACGTGATACCGTACCCGAGATCGCCGATCATGAACCCGAACAGGAGTGGGAACGTGATAAGCAGGAACGTCGGGTCGATCTCCTTGTAGGAGGGCACGCCGTAAAACTTGATCAGTGACTCGAAGTTATCGATACCATCCGGGTTGTCGTGCTTCACCGGTGCCCGGTCCGGATCAACGTCCAGTTCCTCGATATGGATCTTGTTGTCGGTCACCTGCTCCAGGGTATCCGCCACATCGTCGAACCGGTCTGCAGGGATCCAGCCTTCCGCGTTGAAGGTGCTGTCTGTGGTCGCGAACTGGAGCGGGATCTCTGCCTTGTCCAGTTCCTCGGTCAGTTCCTGTTCCTTCCGGTCAAGGTAGCCACGCCATTCGCGTGCGATCTCCTCAAGCTCGTCTTCCAGATCGTCCTCGCGTTCCTGCAGGTTCCAGGTCTGGTCCTGCAGCCGACCGATCTCGTTGGAGATATTGCCGTCGATCTCGTGGACGCCGGACAGGTCTTCGGATTCAAATCCGGCATCCCGTAACGCATCACTGAGGTCGACGTCACTGTCAACGAACAATGCGATCAGGTGGCCGTCCTGGTACAGTTCGTACCGGCCGTCCGGCAACTCCTCCTTGAACGAAAAGTTCGATACTGTTCCGATATACGTGTCAATCCGGTTGTATTCAGATACGTCTTCAGGATCAAGCCCGAGCCGCTGCAGCATCTGCAGTTTCTCCAGCAGCTCCTCTTTCTCCGCCTTTTCGTCCCGGACCTCTTCAAGGTCCTGGTGGATCTCGTCGATGGAGAACTGCAGGTCTTCGAGCTGCTGCTCCAGGTTCTCGCCGTCTTCCCGGGCGCGTCCGTTCACTTCCGGCATCTGTGACCGGATGGCGCGGATGCGGACGAGCAGGTCGGAGATCTCTTCCGTCCGGTCCTGCGGGTCACCGATATCCAGTTCACCGTCCTCTTCACTGTAGTCATCCAGGTGGAGCACACCAAGCTCGTGGAGGCTGTCCACGACCTCGGACAGGTGTGTCTTGGGACCAGTGATGGAAATCTTCCGCATCTCTTCGGGACGGATCATGCTATCAGTGTCTCCGGCTGTCTTTCGTCATTTATTCGAACTGTTCAAAGAACCGTTCTTCAAGGAGGTCGACCGCCTCATCGATATTGTCGCTCTGTTCCCGAATCGCTTCTGCGTCGTCCTCCCCCTCTTCACGGATACGTTCTGCTTCCTCTTCCACGTCCTGTTCGGCGTCGCTGATAATCTTCTGCTTCCGTTCGGCTGCCTCGTCCTCGGCATCCGCGATAATCTTCTCGTACTGTTCTTTTGCCTCTGAAACAAGTTTCTCGGCTTTTTCCTCGGCA
>CAZCWR010000158.1:0-3843 GCA_964502455.1 uncultured archaeon
AAACATGGCCTGTGTCTGCGGGGACAACGATACACTCTCGTCTGCCCCTACGGAGATGTTCTGCCGTTTCCCCTGCTTTTCCACGGACACCTGTTCGACGATGTCCGCTATATCACCCTCTAATAGTACTTTGACCCGGTTCACGTCCTCTCCAATGTTCTGCAGGATCACTTTCTCTGTGAACGACCCGGGCTGATCATACTCCGATACGATTTCACGTCCTCCCAGTACACCACCGGCCCCCATGAGGACGATCGGCTCCGATGTCCCGTTGACACCGATCACCTTGAACTGGGACTGGACATGACCGGACGTACTGAAATTGTCCTCCACCCTGATGTTCGCCGTGTGCAGTCCGGTCGTCGTATTGTACGGAACCTCGAAATCATAGACGAACAGGTTCTGTGCCCCGTCATAGATCTGTCCCGGACGATCAATCACATCCCTGTGAACCGTTTCCCCCTCCGGGTTCGTGATATTCACCTGTATCCGCGAGAACAACTCATACTGACGAGGCTCTTCGGTGATCGGACTGATCGGGATGAATCCAAGACCGATGGTCTCCCCCAGACGGATGAACGGCGGGTTTGACCCCAATACCTCGAACTTCTCGATATCCACAAACTGCTGTTCCGTTACCGTATCCACCTCCTGAACCCCGTTACGTTCAAACCGGCGAATCGCCTCGTACTCCAGCTGCAGTGAATGGGTGAACCGGGACGTATCAAAGTCCTCCGGTATCTGGAACGACCCCGTCCAGTACGAGTCGTTCTGTCGTTCCAGCGGTATCTCCTTGTACACTCCTGTACCTGACACAGGCTGGACCGATACATTCACCTGATCTGCACTGGCCCGTTTCTCCCGGAACCCCAGCTCCATCGACGCCCCTTTCTCACATACCACCGTCACCCCCGTATTGCAGCGTTTCTCGGACGGGTCCAGGGTACTGTCCCCCTCGATGTACGTAGGTCTGACCCGGATCGGTTTTGCGACACCACCGTACGGATTACTGATACCCAGTGTCTGAGAAAGTGATTCGTTATGTGCCTCCACATTCAGCACGTACAGGCCGCTTCCACGCGGAATGTGCACGGCGGCCGGGAAAGATGTCCCGACAGGGATAAGATCCCCTGAGTCCGCAACAGACATATCTGGACGGTACAGCGTGTAGGACATGTTGGGATAGGGTACGAACTCCTTCGCACCTGGCGCATCCCACGTCACGTTCCACTCATGGTCCATACGTTCGTCCTCCCAGTACGCCTCATTAATATTCGAGAGGATATCCACGTTCAGATTTCCTCCCGTCACAAAACTGATATTTTCACGCTCCCACGTATCCGGCTGTATCCCATCACACCGCCCACGTGCCCACACAGTCACATTACCATCACCGTCAGATACATCAAACGCATCATAGAACCATGAACGCGGTACGCCCGACTGTTCCATCCGGTTGTCCACGTGCTCCATCCTGATATCAGTCTCACCCCCATAATCATAAATGACGTTAATCGTCTCACACCGATCCGGTGTCACCGGATCCCCGTTCCTATCCACGACATGCGCCATGATCGCCGCCCCCGTCCCATCCTGAGAAACACTCGGAACCACACTCAGATCCACGATCTCCCACTTCATCTCTCCTGTCTGTGCGGTATCCGTGTGATTCCCTGTATGATCTCCTGCAGCAGGGATGACAATCAGTGACACTACAACAACCAGCACCATCCCCCGGTACAGCAGCGACAACCCCGTCATAGTTCAATTATACGGCAACGCACTATAAAAAATAACCCCACAACTGCCAAGCGACACTCGCACATACCACGGTGTGCTGTGATCTTTCATCTGCACAGTAGCATGAAAGAGGAAACCGCTGTCAGAAGTTTCCGAGAACGAAACCGCTTTACGGTTTCTTGAGGTTGGCAACGCTGAGCGCATTCGGCACCAGCCGAATACACTATTCCACAAAGAATCAACCTATACCTGGGCATGTATCACGACGAGGCGCTCCCAGGGAATCTTCTCCTCGGCCACGACTTCGGCCGTGAAATCCTGATCGTTGAACCGTTCAAGTGTCCTGTCCACGTCGTTCAACGAACTCTGCAGCAGGAACACCTCGCCTGTTTCGGTCAGATATCCCGTAAAATCGTCGAGAAACCGGTCGATGACTTCCCGACCGTTCTCACCACCAGCCCAGGACTTCTCCCCGTCCGTCCCTAGCTCTTCGTCACCTGGGACGTATGGCGGGTTGAACAGGATGACATCAAAGTCTCGTTTGATACGCTGGAACAGATCCGTCTCCACGAACACCGCCCGGTTCACGGCATCCTCAGCGCTGCTGTGCTCCAGATTTTCCATCGCGTTCCGCAGCGCCTGCGGGTTCACGTCTGCTGCAACAACGGACTCTGCGCCCTGATGCAGCGCAACATGCGCAAGGATACCGGTACCTGTCCCCATGTCGAGTACAGACTTCCCGGCAAAGTCCTGCTGTTTCAGTACTTCCACCATCAGCTGAGAATCTTCTCGTGGCGGGTAGACTTCGTTGAACACGGTCCATCCCGAGGTCATGCGTCCAGATATGGTAGAATTCTTTTTAAATCATCTCTTGGATGTCCGGGGCGAGGTGGTAGCGATCAGGCTCATGTTTCAACTGTTCGTACTGGTCGGTTGCCCGGTACTGCCCTTTCTCAGAATCTAGCTCCAAGAACCCTTCATCGATGAGGAGGTCGGTATCGTACCGACCATCCGCCTCCAGTTCCTCTTGATTAGAAACGCCGTTCCTGATAACTGAGGGGTAGTCCCATTCCAGATGCGTGATGTTCTTCACGACCTGCCGGGTGATGAGCCCCGTGAACTGCTGGTAGGTCTTACCAAGGAACACCTGTCGAACGTGATCGGTCGTGAACGTGTCTGGGGTGCACCGGTCGACACGCCGGATGAACTCTTCTTCTCCTTTTTCAACCTGATCGGTGACATCTTCATCCAGTGCAGTGTACGGCGGATGATTCCTGTACACCGTCCCATGAACGTCGTATGATACGATGTGCTCCTGGGCCTGTTCAACCTGTTTCCGCCACTGGTTCGTATCCCCGTAGTTCGTCTTTACTTCAATGTACAGCATGTCCCGATCCGTTTTATCGATCAGACAGATATCCATGTCCCCACGTGGTACACCAGTGACATCCCGGTATTCCACCTCCTTCCCTACATTGTCCCACCGTACGTCCTTCCCCGGATCCTGTACAATAGAACTGAAATGATCGTACAGTTGATCGACAACGTGATCATGTATAACTCTATGCACAGCTGCGTAGCCCCCTGCTACAAGTCACGCGAAAACAATAAAAACTATCTGTTCAGCGCACGTTTAACGAATCCACGGTACAGCGGGTTCGGACGCTCCAGCCGCGACGTGAACTCGGGGTGTGCCTGCGTCCCCACGTAGAACGGGTGTTCAGATGCGGGCAGTTCCGCGAACTCAACAAGCCGCCCGTTCTTCGACGTACCGGAGAACACAAGCCCGTGTTCCTGCAGTACATCGTGGTATTCGGGGTTGACCTCGTACCGGTGCCGGTGTCGCTCCATAACAGCGTCGGACTCATACATCCTCTGAACCTGGGTCCCGTTCTGCAGGTTGGCCTCGTAGCCACCGAGCCGCATCGTCCCACCTTTTTCCTCGACATCCATCTGTTCCGGCATGAAATCGATCACAGTGTGTTCCGCGTCTGCAATCTCGGCAGAGGTCGCACCGGCCAGTCCGCAGACATGTTTCGCGTATTCGACCACCATCATCTGCAGTCCAAAGCAGATACCAAGTGCCGGAATACCGTGTTCACG
>CAZCWR010000159.1:0-3820 GCA_964502455.1 uncultured archaeon
ACCCGGAGCGCGTTGTGCGCCGTGCCTGCGATTCCGAGCGCGTCCATCGTTTCGTCTTTATCCAAGTCTATCATCTTGGCGCTGGTCGCGGTCGCGGAGAAGATAGTGTGCGTCACGTGATCCCAGCCCCGGTCCCGGACCGGTGCGTTCCAGGCGAGGGCGGCCTGGATCTCGTACGCGATCCCGACCGCAGCGATCAGCTCTTCACCGCTTTTGTCCGTGTATTCGCCGGACACGATGGCGGACGCGATGTTATCGGAGGGATGCGGTGTCTCACCCGGCGCGAGGAACGAGTCCATGTAGTCCAGGTAGCGGGTGAGTGTGGTGTTCATCATCGCGGCCTGCGGCGGGGACACGTCCTCGCCGGAACCCCACACCGTGCAGTCGCCGTCGGCGTCCACCTCCATCACCGTGTCGTGCACGATATCCACCGGGTCGTGACCGATCGCCCCGATACCGATCCCGATCGAATCCAGGATCCGTTTCTTAATCTCGTCCCGCGCCGTTTCAGACAGGTCGTCATAGCTCGTATCCACGATAAACTCCGCCATCGTTGCTGTGTCCGTCATACAACAAGGATGGGCGGGCCCGGTAGAAATATGTTGGGTGTTCCGTGAGCAGTAGCGGATGGCCCCGGACATTATCAATCTCGGAACCGTACTGTACTGTATGGCAAAGATCACCCATTACGGGGAGGAACTGGCTGCGTTCGCCCGGCATCTCACTACCAACCCGGTCGTCTGTATCGCGGGATGCGGCCGCGGCCACAGCATTGTCCGGCTGCGAGAGCACGGCGTCACCGCGTACGGCTTTGATTACAGCCAGGACATCCTTGATACCTGTCTCGCTGACGACACATACACGACGCAGGCCGACCTCCGTGACCCGAACCTCGTGAACAAGTTAACCGCTGCGTTCGACGAGCACCGGTTCGACCTTGTCGTCCTTGAATGCGTGCTCTCCCTGCTTACACCGGACGACGTCCAGGCAGCCGTGACCCACCTACGTGAAGATGACCGTGTCGGGCACCTGTTGTATCGGATGCATCCGCCCGGCGCCCTCGATGAAGCGCGTCACACCATCAAATCCATACCGGACTGGCAGGACCTCTGCGACCCCGACGGCGACGACCACTGGGTGCTCACCCACGACCAGCTCCAACCACCGCAGGAATGACACTTTTTCTCTGGATTCGTGAACGTTACCCGCCAGCCAACATCTGACCGACACCACAACTTTTTTATAGTGTTACAACTAATTAGTAACTACAATGAGTGGATCGGATGGGTCGTGCGGATCGTCCCGTAACAGGCGTCCCGAACGCATCGCGAGGGAAACACCGGTCTCCGTGGATACCGTCGTGTTCGTGGACGAGCACGGGAACGATATCGCGTACCTCTGCGCCGTCATGGAGCGCGAACGCGAGCATACGACCGTGATTGTGACCGAGGAGATGATCATCAAGAACGATTCCATCAAGCGGTGGCAGCGCCGTGCACAGACTGCGTCCGGCGAACACATCACTCGGGAGCAGCGATTCCGTCCCCGGCGTCAACAGGACCAGTGACTGCCGTGTAGTTATCCTTCTTCGCCGCGCACCTGTACCGTCACAGTCCGTTCCTGCGGCCCATCCATCTCCACCAGCAGAATGTCCTGGTACGCCCCCAGTGCCAGCGTATCATCCGCCACCGGGACCGTGCACTGGCGGCCGATGATACCTGTCACGATGTGGGCGTGCGCGTTGTCATCCTGATGTGATTCGTTGTGAGCGTATCCGGCACCCGGCGGCACCAGCGTCAGGACGCGTTCAAAGAAATCGTCGTACAGCGGTGCGTCGTCCTCGTTGATCATGATGCCGGCCGTCGTGTGCATGCAGTGCACCAGGCACTGCCCGTGCTGGATCCCGCTCTCGTCGATCACGGCCTGCACCTGTCCCGTGATATTGTGGACGGCCTCATCCTCCGTGCTGACCGTGATCTGCTCCGTGACGACCGGCATGTACCACCATGCGGCAGCCGTATTTTATAGGTGGCGGTTGATTGCAGCAGAACTAGGTAATGCAATCCCTACAGTAGAGCGCGTTACGTGAACCGTCCGAGCCCGGACTGTTTTCCCTTGCCCAGTAACTGGTCCTCCGTGTAGCCGAACACTTTCAGGACGCGGAGCGCGGCGGGGAGCACCTGTTTCTCGACGTAGTACTGTGGGTCGTAGTCGTCCGCGTAGCTCACGAGTTCGGCGCGGTCCGATATCGCACTGCCGCCGTTCCGCGTCACCACGTACGCGATGATATCACCCGCACCGACATCCTCACCACGCTTGATCGCCCGTTTCGCGGCCTCGCTGTGCGGCGTCTTCGAATCGTAGTTCTCCGGCTTCTTCGTCATCTTCGTATAGATCTTCACATCGTCCAGCGGTACGTCTCCCGCCTTCAGCCGGTTGATCGCGTCCTGCACCACTTCGACCGCCTTGTCGACCTCGTCCTCCAGCACGTGACGGATCACCTGTTCCTGCACATCCTTCGCGATCTTGGACCAGTCCCGGCGCACCTGCTCGAACCCGGTGATCTTCATCTCACCGTCTCCACCGAGCAGCGCGTACTTCTTCTTCGCACCCTGTCCGGACTCCGTATAGGTGAACAGGCCGCGGACGAAGAAGCCTTCCAGCTCCAGTTCCATGAATGCCGGCAGCTCCGCGTTCACCTCCTCCTGGAACGCGTCCGCCTGCTCCCGCACACCGTCGCCCTTGATGAACACGGAGTCCGTGTCGCCGTAGACGACCTCGAAGCCCATGTCCTCCGCGATTGTGATCGTGTCCTGGATGTACCGCCGGCCCAGGTACGTGGTCGCCTCCGCGCATTCCTTGGAATACCAGCGCGCGCCGTTGTAGCCGAGATAGCCGTAGAACGCGTTGGACAGGATCTTCAATGCATTCTGCCGGTTGTCCATGTCCCGGTACTGTTGTGTGCCCGTCTCGACATCCGTCATCTCTCCCTTCAACTCATAGCGTTCCCGCACCAGGTCTTCCAGGATGTCCGGGATGAATCCGGGCATGTCCTGGCAGAACGTATATTCGTTATCCTCCACGTCCACCTCAAGCTCGTCGTCGCAGTCATCGATATCCAGCACGTCTGGCGAGATGTTGTGGGCAACAATAATCGTGGGGTACAGGGACCGGAAGTCGAACAGCGCAATGTTTTCATGCAGCCCGCGCTCCGGCTCGTAGACGAACCCGCCCGCGTACGCGCCCTCGTGGTATCGCCGCGAGCGTTCATCCTGCGTCGGTCTATTTGGTACTAATCTGTCCTGTTTGTGCGCCTGCCGGATCAGGAAGTTTTCGGTCAGCTGGCCGTACGTGTGGCGGCATACGTCGAACGGCGGCAAACCAGTTAAGACAGAGAGCGACGTGATCTGCGGGATCAAACTTTGCCCCAGTTTGTGCGCGAGTTCCGCGTCCCGGAGCGCGTACTTTGCCAGCAGATCCAGTTCTTTCTTCTCCTCCCAGTACTCCTTGAGCTCGTCCCAGGACACGTCCTCCTTGCGTTCCCCCAGCAGTTCCGCGGCCACCGTGTCCAGCGAGAGCGTGTCGGACTGCATGCCCATGGAGATGACATTCTCCACGAACGCGTACAGGTCGAGATGGACACGGCCCTCCACGCTCGCACCGGCGAACCGGCCCCGTCGTTGAAACTTCATCCGTTCATCGGTCCGGCCCAGCGTCAGCTCCATACCGTGGTGCTGGGCACGTTCCCGCCGCACGTCGAAGTCGAACTCGTCCGTGTTGTAGCCGGTGATGATATCCGGGTCGCGCTCCTCAACAATCT
>CAZCWR010000160.1:0-1650 GCA_964502455.1 uncultured archaeon
GAATTCCTCGGTATCCTCAAGTTTTTCGGATACTCTCATTTCGTTGTAGACGAAGACGCAGTTACAGTCCAGTCATCACCGACCGCCGTCGAACACCGGAAACTGGATGCCGAACCCCGGAAAACATGTTACCTGCTGGCCGGGATGCTCACCACCGCAGCACAGCCCATCGACGACGTCCAGTTCCGGGAAGAAACATGCCAGGCAGACGGGGATGACACCTGCCAGTTCGTCATCGAACACCGATAACAACACAGTCAGCAGTATCTGGCGTTACGACACGATATCTTTCACGGTCTCGAAGAAACTCTTCTCGTTCTCCGGCTGCTCCTTCAACGATTCAAACACTGCCTTCTGATCGTCATCAAGCTCCTGCGGGATGTGCACGTCCACTTTCACGTACAGGTCGCCGTAACTGCTGCCGAACGTGCTCCCGGTCGGCATCCCTTTGCCTTCCACGCGCAGCACCTGTCCCGGCTGCGTGCCTTCCGGCACCGTCACCTGCACTGACCCATCCGGCGTTGGGACTTTCACTGTCCCGCCGAGCGCCGCGTCACCGACACCGACCCGGACCGTGGTGAACAGATCATCCTCACGCCGCTCCAGGTCCGGATGCTCGTCCACATCGACGAACACGTACAGGTTGCCGGCATCACCGTTCCGCGTCTCATGGCCTTTGCCCCGGAGCCGCAGGCGTTCACCGTTCTCCGCACCGGCCGGGATATCAATACTCAAGGTCTCTTCGACCGCGCGGACGCCCTCACCATTACAGGTGGAACATGTGGACTCTGGGATCTGTCCGCGGCCCCGGCATTCATCGCATTCCTTCACGGTCCGTGCACGGCCGAACGGCGTCCGCTGCACGGCCTGCACCCGGCCCTGTCCGTTACAGTTGCTGCAGGTCGTCGTATTACCGCCGTCGCCGCCGGACCCGTTACAGTCATCGCACTGCTTCCGGCGCTCGACCTTGAACGTCTTCTCGACACCTCCGTATGCTTCTTCAAGCGTCACCGTGACAGGGATCTTCAGGTGCTGACCGCGTTCACGGCCGCGACCACGACCGCCGCCCATACCGCCGAACAGGTGTTCGAACAGGTCGCCGAGGCCACCGAACCCCTGTCCACCGCCGGGCCTGGACTGCGCGTCAACGCCCGCCTTTCCGAACCGGTCATACTTCTTCCGCTTCTCCTCGTCACTGAGCACGTCGTACGCCTTGTTGATCTCCTTGAACGTCTCCTCATCCGCGTACTCGGAGCCGGAGTCCGGATGGTACTTCTTCGCCTTCTTCCGGTACGCCTGCTTGATCTCGTCCTGCGACGCATCCTCTGATACACCGAGAATCTCGTAGTACTCCTTTGGCATGGTTGGTTACTCTTGGTCGTCTTCTGCGTCCTCGTCGTCTACTTCCTCGTAGTCGGCGTCCACCACGTCATCGTCGCCCATGTTCAGTGTTTCATCAGCACCGGCGACCTTGGATGGGTCGATCCCCATGTTTTGCGCGGCCTGTTTGATCTGTTCCGGGTCCATGTTGGACGGGTCGACACCGCCCATGCCGCCCATACCGCCGGCACCCTGCTGGTCGTACATCTGTTTGCCGATCTCCTGCAGGGCGCGCTGGAGGTCCTCGATCCTGTTCCGGATCTTCTCCGG
>CAZCWR010000160.1:1750-3700 GCA_964502455.1 uncultured archaeon
GCCGTATCTTCGATGGTGATGGAGGCGTCCTTGCCGCTCTGCTGTTCCTCGGCGGCCACGTTCAGGATACCGTCCGCGTCGATCTCGAACGTGACATCGATCCGTGGCTGGCCGGCGGGTGCGGGCGGGATACCCTGTAGGTTGAACTGGCCGAGACTCTTGTTGTCGGCCGCCATCTCACGTTCACCCTGCACCACGTGCACCGTGACCACGGACTGGTTCGCCTGCGCCGTGGTAAACGTCTTCGTCTCCTCGGCCGGGATCGTCGTATTCTCTTCAATAAGCGTTTCCGTGAGGCCGCCTTTCACCTCGACGCCCAGCGATAATGGGGCAACGTCCAGCAGCAGGATATCATCCGCTTCGCCGGAGATACTGCCGGCCTGGATGGACGCGCCCATCGCAACGGCCTCGTCCGGGCTCACACTCTGGTCCGGTTCCATGCCGGTGATGTCTTCCACTTTCTCCCGGACGGCCAGGACGCGGGTGGTCCCGCCGACGAGGATGACATCGTCCAGTTCGCTTGTGGAGACGCCGGCATCGTCCAGCGCCTTCTTCGTCGGCTGCTCCGTCCTGTCGATCAGGTCCTGTACGAGGTCTTCGAACTTGCTGCGGGTCAGCTCGTAGTCGATATTGTATGTTTCGCCGTCCTCCTGGTGGACGAACGGGATATTGATCTGTGTCTTCTTCCGGGAGGACAGCTCTTTCTTCGCTTCCTCGGATTTCTCCCGGATGCGTTGCATGGCTTCCTGGTTCGTGGACAGGTCGATATCGTGCTCGTCCGCGAACTCGTCCAGCACCCAGTCCACAATCCGCTGGTCGAAGTCGTCACCACCGAGGTCGTTGATGCCTTCCGTGGACTGGACCTCGTAGATACCATCTCCTGTTTCAAGGACGGTCACGTCGAACGTGCCGCCACCGAAGTCGTATACCAGTATCGTCTTGTCCCTGTCATCGTCCAGGCCGTATGCGAGTGCGGCCGCGGTTGGCTCGTTCAGGATACGCTCCACCTCAAGCCCGGCGATCTCACCGGCGTCCTTGGTGGCCTGGCGCTGCGTATCATCGAAATGCGCCGGGACTGTAATCACGGCCTTTGTCACGTCGTCTCCCAGCTTGGCCTCTGCGTCCTGCTTCAATTTCTGCAGGATCATCGCGGAAATCTCCTGCGGCGTATACTCATTGTCCTCCAGTGTAGTCGTATAGTCTTCGCCCATGTGGCGCTTGATAGATTTCACCGTGTTCTCCCGGTTGGTCAGGAGCTGGTTCTTCGCGGGCCGCCCGATCAGCCGTTCATCGTCGTCGAACGCCACGATGGACGGTGTGACGCGTTCTCCCTCGTTGTTCTCGATGATTGCTGGTTCGCCGTGTTTGAACGTCGCCATTGCGCTCCGTGTCGTTCCAAGATCGATGCCGATGATTCTGGACATATGCTGAACACCTATGAGTAGTTCACTGTATGAAAATTTTAAAACTGCGTTATGGGGGGTCAGTAGCTGTCAGTCAGATTTAGATCGTTATGTGCGTCTTCGGTAAAGTAACGTGTTGATGTTTCGCCAGTCTGTATCGCCTGTCTGTAGTCTTCTGTAAACCTGTATCTGTTATCATTAGGGACGTGATCAAGTGGTTCCAATATGTTTTGCTCCACCAGTGTAGGGACATCGAACGGTGGCTGGTGGAATGACGGATGGAAGAATGTTCTATCCGGGTCAAAATCGGTTATGTTCTGGGTGTAATTATGTTCGGGGCTAAGCAATGCTCCTAAACAGCCATGATGTTCCTGGTATTGGGGTGTAACGGATTCAGGCTCGAACATTCCACCGGTCTGGTGGTATAGTGTACTACTGTACTCGTCCAGCGTCTGTCGCTCCTGTATATCACGATTGTGAAGAGATGTTTCCACTGTAAATGCGTCTCCCAGGTATGCTTCCGCTTTTCTCAACTGTTCGTCTGCCT
>CAZCWR010000161.1:0-3699 GCA_964502455.1 uncultured archaeon
GAGATTCAGCAGTACTGGGCATCCGCGAACGTGGTGACGGTGGAACGACTGGGATACAACGATCACAGCGCCAAGCACGTGGAGATTGTGGCCAATAAGGCGCTGCGTCTGCTCCGGTTGCTGCGGGATGAGAAGGAGCCTGGTATCGTCTCGGAGTACGATATGACATATGAGGACGCGGAGGTCGTGGTATTGCTGGCGGCGATGTTCCACGACGTGGGGCATGTCGTCCACCGGCATAATCATACTGAATACAGCATCGTGCTCGCGAACGATGTCCTGGATGATCTGCTCGCTGACATTGATCGGTACGGTGAACGGGAGCAGGTCATCATGAAATCCGAGGTCCTACACGCCATCAAGAGCCACCACCGCACAGCGGAACCACTCACACTGGAGGCCGGCATCCTGCGAGTGGCGGACGCACTGGACATGGAAAAGGGCCGGGCCCGCGGACCGCACGACATCCACGCCATCTCCGCGCTCTCCGTCGACACAGTCACCATCAGGGAGCATGACGACGCTGATCAGGGCGACGACCGGCCGGTTCTGGTGCATATCGCGCTGAACAACTCGTCCGGCATCTTCCAGGTCGATGAACTGTTCAAGCAGAAGATTGCTGGCTCCGGCCTCGAAGACCTGATCGCGCTCCGCGCTGAGGTCAGCGGCGAGGAAAAACAAATCATCGATACATATGAACTCTGATGCTCACGTCGGTTTCTTCCGATTCTTCCAGGCGTCTGCGATATTTTCCGTGTAGAAGAACAGCGCGGTTGCCCCGGTCCCGGCAGTTGCGTACCAGAACAGGTTGAACTGTGCATGCAGGTCCGGTGCCACCAGATGCAGCCATGTCATCACGCCGATTACGTGCATCCCGAACGCGAAACTGCCCAGTAGCTTCCGCAACCCGCCGGCCAGCACCAGCGACAGCACCAGGATGACCGCGACGTAGATGCCGATGCCGGCCAGCATTGCTTCCATGCCGGCCTCCGTGAATGGCCGGTACAGCGGATTCAGCTCGGTGCCGCCGTCCTGGATGCCCCACACGGTTAGCCGCAGATCGATCAAGACCACGGCCAGCACCGCATAAAGGTCTTTCTGATGCAGTAGTGCTTTCGGTGACCGCAGCGTGAACCATGTCATGGTACCGTAACCGTGTCACTGGTAATTAACGTTTCCGCGTGCTGAATCGCTCACGGTGATCGTTTACTCTTCTTCGGCCTCTATCTGTTTCTGCTTTCGCTTGTAGAGGATGTTCTCGATGTAGTAGAACAGGGCAGAAGCCGCTGCGGCCGCGACCGCGTAGTGGAATGTTACCAGGGACTCGGCTACCGTGGGGTTGAGAAGGTGCATCCAGGTCAGGATACCGAAGGCGTGCATCCCGAACACGGTGCTGGCCGCGATCTTCCGGAGTCCACCGGCAAGCACGAGGCTGGCAACACCGAGCACACCGAGATACAGGCCGATACCGAGCAGCATCAGGTTCAGTGAATCCGTGAACATCGTATAGAGAGGGTTCATCACCTCACCCTGCTCGGTCGTCACACCGTGCATGGTCAGCAGAATATCGACAAGCCCGATAACCAGGACCAGATGCAGGTCATGCTGCCGGAACATATCCTTCGGATTCCGCAGTGTCAGCCAAAAACCCATAGACCTTAATACCGGCAGCCGCCTTATAAGGGTTTCTTCTCCATGCGGTGCCGCCCTATGCCATTCCGGTATCGCCACCGCACATCTCACATCGCACATCCCTGATTCACGCCCGCCTTATCTCTCACATGCGGTGATGCTGCGCTGGTGCTCATAGCGCTTGCCTGTTCCTCTGCTAATACTCACATTGGGCGGTACTCATCACAATGCACGGGAACCGCTCACACTGCATGCGTCGATAGAACACTCACGCTGTTCATACGCGATACACGTTGAGCGGATCGCCGGCCGTCATACAAGAAGAGGTACGTGATTCGCATATGACATATATTCGTCGTCGTATGATTCAACCATATCATTGTGTTCTGTGCGGGAAAGATAGTAGTACGCTCCGGTAAGAACGGGTAGCATCGTGAGTGTAAGGAGGCTTGGCCAGTGCAGTGTCCACCCGGCCGCGATCAAGGTGATGCCGAGGTACTGCGGGTTCCGGCTGTACGCGTACAGTCCGTCCGTGACAAGGCCGTCCGCGGTATACACCTGCCACCATCCGATCGCGACGATCACCATGCCGACCACGGTGATGGCGGCGCCGGTCAGCATCCACAGGTTCATCGTCAGCGTCGTACCCAGTACGGTGAACGACAGGACCGCGTTCGGCAGGGCCTGCGCACCTGTTCCCGACAGCACCCCACTCCCCAGGAAAATCGTTAATGGCACGCCGTACATCTCCACAAACAGGGACACGATGAACGCGGTGTAGACGCCGATCCCGCCCGCATGCGCCGGTGACCAGTCGATCCGCCGCCGGAACGACAGAAATCCAAGGAACGCGAGAAACAGCACGACGTTCAGCAGGACCAGGTGCCACTGCTCCTGCACCAGCGTCCGGGATACGTCACCGCTCACAAAATACATGACGTGCACAACAAACGACTCCCACTTCGCTGCGATGAGTAGCAGGGGAGAAGCAAGTAACAGGCGGAGCGGGAGATTACGCATACAGTCACAGTTGTAGGTATGCGCTTTTATCGATGAGGTAAGGAGGTAGAACTTAGGTAGGAATGCCTGCTAGCTCTGCAGCTCTGTCACTATCGGTGTCAATATAAATTGTTTCTTCATCCTCGGTATCTCTTACCCAGTATGCAACTTGAGATTCTTCGCTTTGGACTTCATCGCTATATTTGTCCTTCAAGTGATAACCGTACTTTTTGGATAACATTTCTTCAGCGTTGCCACAGTTGTAGAGCCCAATTGAGGAAAGAGGTACTTGGTTGGGTATTTTTTCTTTCGCTATGAGGATCATTTTCTCTCCTTCATATTCATCAGAGAAATACAGCTCATGGATGCGGAGATCCATCCGTCCCCCATCGATACGAAAGTAAGTGCTTATATCATTTTCTACTTGGCCAATAACTTTAGCTTCAGAGCCGCTTCTGGCTTGGCGGATATCTTTCCGCCACATTGCGGGGTATACATATCTTCTTCCATGCCCTGTCCCCCATCCACCTATAGTCTCAAATACACGCTCTTTCTCAAGCTGATTGACCAAACTATGAACCTTACGTTGAGTGAACTCAGTCCCCCATCTTTTAAGCAGAATCTGGAATAGCTCTACGATATATCGGCCTTGTTCTTGCTCGAATACAAGATTCCTTAGTTTTTCTTTTCGATTTTTTTCCTGCTGTGATTTTATAGAATTGATAATCTGTTTTACTTCTTCAGAGGTTTCAGACTCTTCTAATGGTTCGTTCATCTGGTTTACAGGAGTAACAAGGTTATCTGACAGTTCAGCATAGGCTTGAAGAAGTTGCTCTTTTTCGTCCCGTGATATTGAATCTCCTAATCGAACCTTTGTCAGGGTTGATAGAAGGGAGTCTAGGTCAAATTCATTCCCGAGAATTCTATCTCTCTTCGCCTGTCTTAGGTCAGACTCTACTTCTTTGGTTAGAGTTCTAATTTCTGGAACTAGAGAGTAGTTGTTCAGCAAGCCAGCAACCGAACCAGACAAAACACGCTCAAGATCGTGATATCTCCTGTCAATTTCAA
>CAZCWR010000162.1:0-3633 GCA_964502455.1 uncultured archaeon
AGACATCGAACAGCGAGACTATCAGGTGGAGACAGCCGCCGCATTGCTTGACGACCGGGACCAGGACTACGTTGTGAATATGCCTGTCGGTGGTGGGAAGACGGAGACCGCGATCGAGTATATCGCAGCAGCGTATAATGCGGCCGCTGAACAGGGAGAGGACTATGGTGCGCTTGTTCTCTGCCCCAACAGGCGCGTAGAGAACCAGTGGTATGACAGGTTTGAGGAGTATGGTTTAACGGATCAGATTGATATCGGCCAGAACGTGACAGCGGACGAGAAACAGGAGTCAGGATCGTTCCACGCTGGTTCAGATGTTAACTTCTGGGATGATGGCGCGCAGGATATCATCAACCGGAAAAAACGTGTTGAGCAGTATATTGATCAGGCATTCGAGAATCAGAAAAAAGAGGACTTCCGGGATAACACTGTTGAACTATCGACGCACCAGCTTCTGAAAAGTGACATTGAGAGAGACAGACTGGACGGCGAGGTGCTCACACGGTACGATGATATCATCGTTGATGAGGCGACGAACATGGTCGCAATCGATCAAGATAATATCGATGGCCCAGACGAACTTCCATTCCGTGCGAACAAGTACTTTGACACAATCTTCAATGAGCTCCCGGACGATGATGATCCACGCATCATTGGGTTGACCGGGCTCAGTGGTAAACGGCTTGATGAGGTCGAGAACATCTACGACGCGGAAATCCTTCGTCCTGACGGGGATGAGGTAGATCAGTACCGGCCGCAGCTCCGACACTACGATCCGCGGGTTGGCGGCGATCTCCCTATAACATCAATCCTCTGGGATTTACAGGAAAGATACAGGAAGACAAGAAAAACTCTAGAAGGGGTGCTGAAGACTGAAGGATACGACAACCCCGATGTCAGCGCTCATTCACTGCAGCAATACACAGAACATGACGGAAAGATCGGACGGTTTTCAGCGAAAGCTCTTTCCTACCGTGCATTGATGAATCGGGTAGCAGAAGGAACCTACGGTTCCCTTCTCCCGCATAAGGAGGACCTTATCAACAATCTCAGGTATTCGATTCGACAGGAGAGCCTCCAGGAAGCGTTTGAACACGGTGCACGGGCCGAGGAGAACCCGGAACGAGAAGCGCGTAAACTTGACCCAGACGCTATCACCTCCTGGAAAGATTTGTTCCCGACGATGAAAGAGATCCAGGTGCGCCAGCTTCACGAAGAGTTCTACGAGAACGACCATCAATCACTGATCTTTACCCATTATATTGATACGGCGAACGATCTGCCGAACATCCTGCCTGGCAATACTGACGTCATCACTGGGGACACCAACCAGAACCGGCAGGAGCAGCTTATCGACGCGTTCCACGATGAAGAACTTGACTCACTTTCCATGACCTACAGTGTAGGCGGTGAAGGACTTGATTTCTCCACCGCAGAACATGTCGTTCTGATGGGTGAACCCAGCACAGTTCATGAGCACCACAACGCCACAGGACGCATCAGGCGCGGTGATGGGCCAAAATGGGAGCACGCACTCATCTACTATGACCCAAGCCATGAACACCGATACGAAAAATATAAGGAACTTAAGCACAGCAAAGACCTCAGCACTGAGATGCCTGCACCATCCGAAGACGCAATCGACGCTATTGAATCAGTTCTCTCCGAATAACCGGATTAAACAAATATCTGATCAGCCCTGATCTTCAACAAGTTCCTCTTCCACCCAGTCGTATCCGTGGTCCTCCAATTTGTGCGCAAGTTCATGGCCGCCCTACTTCACGATCTGGCCGTCCATCATGATGTGTACCCGGTCCGGTTCGATGCAGTCCATACTGCAACAACTAACATAGTGATTGTGAGAAATCTTACAATGTTTTTATAGCACGTATCTATAATTATTGTATATGACCACCCACCACCGGGAAGCATTGGACGTATTCGCGGACCAGGTACAGACTGTACTTGGTGAAGAACTGGATCAGATTGTTCTGTTTGGGTCAGTGGCACGGAACGAGGAGTCACCAGATTCGGACGTAGACGTACTGGTAGTGGTGGACGAGGCCAGTATTGATGTCAAAGACACAGTGATCAGTATCGCTTACGACGTGATGCTTGAATATGATGTGTATATTTCTCCAAAAATTCTGTCTGCCGACGAACACCGCGAATTAACAGATGCTGGCAGCCCATTTCTTTCCAATGTCCAGGCCGACGGAGAGATAGTGTATGGTTGATAGGGATACGGACAGTACTGATTCGGCGTATGCAGCATACCTGAAGAAGGCGCATGATCGTATCGATGCCGCAGAACTTCTGCACCAGAACGGATTTTATATCGATGCCGTGTCACGTGCGTACTATGGCATGTATAACGCCGCAAAGGCTGCACTGGGCGAGAAAGGAGACAACGTCACTACACACAAAGGGCTCATCCAGCAGTTCGGCAAGGAACTGGTACAGCCCGGTCTGATCGAGAAAGATCTTGGACGCGCATTCTCCTACGTCGAAGAGGAGCGTGAAGATGCCGACTACGAACCACTGATCGACATATCCGCGGAAGAAGCAGCCGACATTATCGGCAGAGCACAGCGGTTCCTCACCGCAGTTGAAACGTTCCGCAGCGACCCAGATTAACAGCCCAGAGAGGACTTGTTCACTGCTGCCAGACCAGCTCGTCTTCCACCCAGTCATAACCGTGATCCTCTAATTTATGCGCCAGTTCGTGACCGCCCTCCTTCACGATCTGACCGTCCATCATGACATGGACACGGTCCAGTTCGATGTAGTCCAGGATGCGATGGTATGGTCGATGGTTTTTATATGGGTTGCAGGCGTATACAGTATTATGGCAGAATTAGAGGCTGACGGTGAAGCGGAGACGTGGATGGAGAACGCTGAGGCAGACCTTGAAACGGCCACAATTCTCGTGGATGCTGATGATACTGATGCCGCGCTGTTCCATATGCACCAGAGCGTGGAAAAGGCATTGAAGGCTGTGCAGATACATCGGCAGGGCGACCACGAACTCAGCCATGATCTCGTGCGGCTTGGAGAAGATACTGGCGTTCCTGACACATATAGAAGGCTTCTTGCACGGTTGAACCCGGTGTACACCGGATTCCGGTACCCAGATGAACAAACGCCGAATATTGATAACGCTGATCAGATTCTCGAACACGTTGCGGAGGTGATTGCATGGACACAGAAACAGTTGAACAAGCAAGAACCCTGATACAGTCCATCGCCGACGACCAGGATATTACGCTGAACCAGATTATCGTATTCGGCAGTCGTTCACGAGATGATTACCGGGAGCACAGTGATATCGATCTCGTCCTTGTCTCACCGGACTTCGAAGATGTCTCAAAACTGGACAGATCCACTGCGTTCTACCTGGACTGGGACTACGACACACTCCCCGACCCCGAGTTCATCTGTCTGACACCAGAAGAGTTTGAAGAAAAGAAACAGCGGAAACCACATATTGTCCGCACCGCCGTCGAAGAAGGCATCAGTCTGGCGTAACTAATCTGCAACAAGCTCCTCTTCCACCCAGTCGTATCCGTGGTCCTCCAATTTGTGCGCCAGTTCGGGGCCACCTTCCTTGACGATCTGGCCGTCCATCATGAC
>CAZCWR010000163.1:0-3616 GCA_964502455.1 uncultured archaeon
GTTTTGAAATGCTCCGTTTTCATGTCTCCCTCGCCCTGTATTGTTGGATGGTACGAGAGATGCATGAAGTCGTAATGTTCGAATTCCTCGTCGGCATCGCTTGCTTCCTTATTCCGAGAGAACACATACCCATCTAACTGGTTATCCCGTTGTGTATTGACAATACCTACGGCCGTAGGTCTTTTCCAGATGTTCTGATCTCGCGCACTAAAGTACGGACGCTCGTCCTTTAACGCTACCTCGACTGCGTCTAGCTCTTCGTTAAAGTCGTCCACATCAGTTGCTCGACGTTCTAGAACATTTGTTGCAGATTTATACCGATCATCATTCAACATGTTCCTGCCCCTCCCCTTAACTACAATCTGTGCTCAGTTAAATTTATACCGGGTCAGGAGCGTATTCTTCTGCTTGATCCGGGAACAGGATTTCACGGACACGATCGTCAGGATCTAAGGGAACGTGCTCAATCTCGCCAAATCGAGATTCGTCGTAGGTCTCGTCTAGTTCATTCGATTCAACCATCTCAAGCAGGTCCGAGTACAGGTCTGCTCTCCTGTGCTGTGACTTCTCCATGAACTCTGGATCCTCAACTGACACTGAATCAGTGTGTTGCACACTGTTCTCGTACCCATAGCAAAGTGTATATACATCATCTGGGTCGATCCACCCATTAATGTCCTTATAGGCATCTGACTTGAGGTGCATCACAGCAAACGCAGATTCTTCTTCAGTTGATGCATCCTCGTCTCGAACCAATATGTATCCATCAGCCTCAGGCCACTCTCTTGGGAGGACCATACCCGCCGCGATGATATTATCATTATTGTGCTGGGGGTGTTCATAGACTTCGAAATGCGCTTCACCTTTTGGCAGTTTCTGAGTTACTGCATCAATCGGGCTATCAACAACCCCATAATTGTCGTTTTCCTGAAGTACATCTACACCATCGTAAAATAACGCTGGATTTCTCATTGCGACTCACAAGTAACAACAGAAAATAAGATTTATAAATAAAAGGATTATGCGGCATCGAAACAAGTATCACTTAAATATAAATACACTCGGTCGGCAAGCACCCACATGCACCTCACATTTCTTGGGACGGGTGGCGGTCGGTTCACCATGATCAAGCAGCTCCGGCGGACCGGCGGGATGCACCTGGAGCATGATGGGTTTTCGCTGTATATTGATCCCGGGCCGGGCGCACTGGTACATGCACTGGAGCATGACATCGACTTGGAGGCGCTGGATGCGGTGCTGGTGACGCATGCCCATCTGGACCACTGCAACGATATGAACGTGCTGATCGAGGCGATGACATCCGGCGGCGACAACGAGACCGGGACGCTGCTGGCAAACACGACTGTGCTTCACGGCGCGGAACTGCCGGATAAGTATGTGAAGGGCGAGGGGACGTACGGTGCTGAAATTGATCCGGTGTTGGATAGCTTCCACGAACAGCTCGTGGCAGATGTTGTGGAACTGCAGGATGGTACAGAACACGAGCTGGGGCTGTACACGTTACAGTGCCTGGAGGTAGCGCACTCGGACCCACACACCATCGGGTTTACACTGGATACGGGCGACCGTAAAGTCGGGTTCACCAGTGACACAGAACTGTTTGACGAGATGATCGCGTTCTTCGAGGACTGTGACGTGCTCGTGATGAACGTGATGCGACCGGTGGCGCAGGACTGGAAAGGCCACCTGACCACCGAGGACGCTGCAGCACTGTTGAACGCGGTGGAACCGGAACTGGGTATCCTGCAGCAGTTCGGCTCACTGTTCATCTACGAGTCCGTGCAGGAACAGGCAGAATGGCTTGACGAACATACCGACGTTGATTTCGTGCTGGCAGAGGACGGCATGGAGATCGATCTTGAGAACCCGCAGCAGGGATTGGATCGGTTTCTATAACGTATTTGCGAGGGGCAATAGTAGTAATGTTTTTATGATTATCCGTTTCTTTTAGTGTCGTGATGAGTATCGCACTTATTCCGGGTTATGAGGATGTGGAAATAGAGGAGAATGAGATCCGTGAGATTGTTGAGCAGGAGCGTGATTCGGCTGAACTGCTGGATGATCCAGACTTCGATCTGTCGTATCAGCGGCAGGGGGCAAAGGATGCTCCGGCCAGTATCCGGTATGTGGTGCAAGGAGATGAGAACGGTGTAGACCCTGTTGAACCGGTTTATGATACTGGTGTACAGCGTGTTGATATCCATACAGAGACAGGACAGACACGGTTGACCTTCCAGGAGACTGATAGTGAACACTACCGGTTCATCGGCGCGTTTGATGGAGGGAGCCTATTCCTTGGACAGCCAGGATATGAGCAGGATGAACCGGTGTGGGAATTGCGGTACTGGGATACGGATGATGATCGTCGTCTTACAGGTCATATACCGGAGGAAGACCGGCAGACAACATTTGGTCCGCCGTTGATGCGACGCCTGGATCTGATCAAAGAATCTTACCGTGCAGTGCTGGAGGGTGATGAAGATGAGTTAGCGTACGATATTCATCTTACAGACGATTTCAAGGAAGAGTTAAATCAGTACCCGGAAGCAGAGTCGACCGTATACAATAAACTGGACGATCTCCGCCAAAGCCTTCAGCTTGGCAGGGATCCGGAGGACGTACTGTTCCAGATGAATCCGCCGTACAATATTATACTGGGCTGCTGGCTGGGACGGGATAAGGTTGCCACCTTTGTCGATACAAACCGGTTGAATCAGGACACCCGTGAGAGTTTGTCGCTGCCGGACGACACATTATATGGGCTGGGCGTCCATCAGGAAGGGTCAGACGGAGAACAGTTCCATTCTGCAGGGAATGGAAAGAACATGCGGAACAACGACTACGGCCTCCTCACCCCGATCAGTCAGAGGTATTTGAACGACCGGCTTGCAAGGGAATCATAGTCTCACGCCCACTGGTCATGCAGATCAGGACACCTAAGGGAAAACGAAGGAAAAACGCAGTCTAAGAATCCGGTCCCTCTCTACTGGAATCTCCACTGGACTGGCGTACCGTGTCAGTCCAGATACACGGTGTTCCCATTCTGGGAGATATGCACGTCCTTCCCGATTGTGTATCCTTCTTCGATCGCGAGGGAGGCGGTCGCTGCCAGCTTCTGTGTGCCACCGTGCGCCGGGACGATGTGTTCCGGGTCCAGCAGGCGGATCATGTCACGCTGGTCTTCGCGCATGCCGTGACCGTGGCTGTGGACGTCCACTTCGACCTGTGTGTCACGTTCCCGCAGCAGTTTCTCCACCTTGTACCGGTTCGCCTTGTTGACCGGTGTCGGGATAGTGGAGCTTGAGAAGATAACGCGATCCTTCTCATCGATGTGGTAGTTGTATTCACCGCGGGCGATACGGGACAGGACAGCGTTCGGTTCACCCTGGTTCCCGGTGCACACGATCAGCCATTCGCCCTTCTCCTTGGAGGCTTTCCGGAGGAAGTCCTCGACCTCGTTGTAGTAGCTGTACACTTCCACGTTGCTGAGGTCGATCAGATCCAGTTCCTCCGCACTCTGTGTGTACTCCTTCAGGCTGCGGCCGATGAACGCGACCTTCCGCCGGCCATCGTTCGCATCCAGAATGTTGTTAAG
>CAZCWR010000164.1:0-3609 GCA_964502455.1 uncultured archaeon
AGAGAATAATAAGAGCCATCAGTTGGCACCTGTCTCGCCATTACCATAATACGTATCTATCCACGTCATCACCGGTCCGGACCCATCGTCATCCTCGTCGATAACGAGCTGGCCCTCGTCCCACCGGTATGTGGGTCGGAACGCATAGCCTTCCAGACGATCACCGATACTCCCTGTTGAACTACGGGCCCACATGCCAAGTGTATGATTAAGTGCTGGTTCGAGGCTTTCACGGACATACGCCAGGTCCTCTGAGTCCGGTTCCTCATATGATTTGAATCTCAGGTATCCGCCTTCATTCACTGGATTGAATCGGGCCTCCTTAAGATAGACATCAGCACCATCTGGATTCGCTTTTTCGTACGCATCGCTGTACAGCGTTTCAACATGCATAGTAAGCTGCTCTTCAAACACCGACTCAAAATGTTCCATAAGCTCCAGTGTTTCACGCGGCCCGGCGCCACGCTCCTCCAGACTATCAATAAACGGTTCGATAGTATATTCCAGCGTTAATATCTGCGTTTGTTCCGTCTCAAAATACTCGCTCATACACCGCCAGTACTACAGCAATCTTAAAAAACTGATACCGCTCCGTCAGAGATGTGTTGAAGCGTCATACCCGGGAAAGATCGTCTATAGCCTGTCGCAGTGTTTCGTGCTGGTTCTCAAAGAAGTAGATGAACTGTTCCGTATAGTAGGCGAGGGCGATGATACCACCGCAGACAGCAAGGGCAATGCCGTCCGGAGAGACCACAGCCCATCCCTGCTGGAACACAGTCAGCGTCCACTGTGGAACGGTGAACGTGGTCTCAACAAACGGATACAGCAGTTTGACGCCGCCCTCGTTGAACATGTCCGCAACGACGTGACCAACCAGCATCACGAACAGGAGCAGCGACAGGCTCTGGTACATGATGCGGTCCGTTCCCCGCTCATACCGGTACGCGGAGTAGAACACAGCCACTGATACCGGGACGATCACGAACAGGCTGTGAAACGTCCGTGGATAGGCGAACAGCAGGTGATCGATGTCGATCAGGACCGACACCAGTGCCACCCCGAACACCGTGACCGGCCGGTGCTTCAGCCGGACATTGACCGCCATGCCGGCGATAAATCCGAAGACCAGGTGGAACAGCGTGTCCATCACGTTGTAATCCGCCGCACGTCCTTATATACCTTTGAACATCGTGCATGTCAGTACACGGAGAGATCAAACTCGTACGCGAACTCGCTGGGCAGATGGCGCTGTTCCGCATCAAGCGTCGGGGAATAGGTGCGGACCTCAAGCCGGTCCGGTGCCGCATCGCAGGAGCCGCCACCCGGCGTGATCGTGTACAGCCGCATGAACCCGTTCCCGCCGTTTTCCCGGCCCTGGTAGTTAGACTGGAACTCGTACACCGGGATCCCGTCATCGTGCCGGGCGACCTGCCGGTATTCGCCCTTGTTCCATGGGATACGCCCACCATGTTTATGGCCGCAGAACACGCCAATAATCTGGTCGTTCGGACGGATGAACTCCTGGTAGACCTCCTCGGCACTGTGACTCGGCGTTTCGCCGCTCTTCTCCCGCACCGTGTCAATCCGTCCACGATCCCACGGAAATCCCTCCTCCGTGTCCCGGCGATCCGTCAGGTATGCATGCGTGGTGACCCAGGCTGGCATGTCTGGGTGGGCGTCCAGCACGTCTTCCTGCGCCCAGTCCAGCGCCGCTTCCCGTGGCTCCCACTCCAGCCCAAGATGTATCATCGTGGTGTCACCTGCAGAAATATACTGGTAGTGGCTCAACCCGTCCGGGCCAACCCCGCCGTACCAGTCCTTACCGTCAAACCGGTCCGCGCCGAACCGGTCCACATATTCCTCGATTGAAGAGGTCTTGTCCCAGGTCACCGCCCAGTCATGGTTGCCCGGCACCGTCCCGTACGGGACCTCCCCGTCCAGGATGTCGATCACGTCCTCGATCCGGTTCCACTGGTCTGCGTCGTCACCGTTGTGCACGAGATCACCGGCATACGTGACGAACGCGATGTTCTCCTCCTCTTTATTGTCCACGATCCATTCGGCCTGCGCCTCCGCGAACCCGGTCAGGTCCGGATCCTGTGCATAGTACTGGGTGTCCGTGATGACCGCGATCGTCCACGGTTCCCCCGTTTCACCGTCGTACGGTGTCCGGGTAGCGATCGGGTCACACTCCGTTGTCACCCTGCCGGACAGGTACGGGAACGTATCCGCCACAGCAGGATGCCGCCGCCCGATCCCGGCACTGGCTCCGCCAACACCGATGACTCCACCGGCACCGGCCACCCCTTTCAGCATGTCACGGCGGCTGACACCCTGTGTATCGGCAGCGCTATCGCCTTGCTCCTCCCCCGACTTCCCCATACCTGCTCAATTATGGCTGGCTCTTAAACCTGTTTCCATCACAGAACGAATACAACCAGTATAACGTCCATTTACGGGACGTTCAGCGTTTCCCCGTGTGGTTCAGGTGATTTCCCTCCTATCCCTGTACCTTCCCAACCGTCTCCTGAAAGTCCGCGATCACTGTTTCCCCGGCGAGGAACACGAACCCGTTGTCGTTCGCGTACTGCCGGGCATCCTCAATCGATAACGCGTCACCGGTCTCATCATCCAGCATCTCGCAGACTACTGCGGCCGGTGTGCAGTACGCTTTCTGCGCGAGGTAGACCCCCATCTCGGTGTGACCCTGCCGCGCGTCCAGTAACCCCTCCGCAGCCCGGAGCACGGCGACGTGACCCGGTGACGAGAAGTCGTCCGCGAACTGTTCTGGTGTCATCTCTTCTGATACGTGCTCTGCCAGCGCCGTGATTGTTTTTGCGCGGTCCTGGTCCGTGATCCCGGTGTACGCATCGGTGTGGTTCACCCAGAGCGAGAACGAGGACCGGTCACCATAATCCTGCACCTCATCTTCCGCGGCCGGATGGTCTATCGCGTCCGCGAGGAACGGCAGGTCCAGACGTTCCGCGGCATCATGCGGGATGGCGGTGCAGATGAGGCCACCGGCATCATTCCGTAACCGGGCCACCGTCTCGTGGTCGACGTGTTCGGCGGCGACAATCATATCCACCTCGCCTTCACGGTCGTCTGCGTCGTAGACGAGGATCGGGTCACCGTTGTTGAGCGCGGTGAGTGCCTTATCGATGCGGTCCATGACGGTAAATACAGGTGCGAGTCTTAAGAACGGCGTGTATGAGGCGGTGCGATTAAAAATTTCGGGCCGCACAGTGAGTACATGTCAGGGTTTTACCGCCAATCTATGCGGTAGGTGCGGCTTCTCGGTTAGTCGTTGCGCTGCCCTGCATGGTTAAAAGGTTCTTCAGTCCTGTAGGTGAGTATTATGCTTGACATCCATCTGTTCCGTGACGAGCCGGACAAGATCAAGGAGAGCGAGAAACGTCGTGGAAAAGACCCAGGCCGTGTCGACACCGTTGTCGACCTCGATGCGCGGTGGCGGGAGACACGGCAGAAGCTGGACGACCTCAGGCACGAGGTGAACACTGTCTCCCGGGAGATCGCGGAGAAAAAGAAGAACGGCGAGTCTGCGGAGGAATCCATCGAACGCATGCAGCAGGTGAAGGACAAGATCGC
>CAZCWR010000165.1:0-1709 GCA_964502455.1 uncultured archaeon
CAAGCACCGGCGCATGCATACCGCACAGCATGTGATCTCCAAAGTGGTGCTGGACGAGTACGACGCATCCACCGCCGGCAACCAGATCCATCATGACCGGTCCCGCATCGACTTCGAACCCGCCGCGTTCGAGGACGACGACGTGGACTGGATCGAACAGAAGACGAACGAACTCATCGGGAAAGACCTGTCCGTGGAGAAGAAAAGCATGCCGCGCGACGATGTGGAGGGCCGTGTTGCGGACGGCCGCTCCAACCTCGACCTGATCCCGGATACAGTGGACCCGCTCCGCGTGGTGGAGATCGCGGACATGGATCTCTGTCCCTGCGGCGGTACCCACGTCAACCGGCTCAGCGAAATCGGACACGTCAACATCGTCAACCGCGAATCCAAGGGTGCGGACGTGGAACGCATCGAGTTCGAACTGTCCGAGGAATAACGCTGTGACCTGCTGATGCCATCCCTCCACACGTACACGCCGGACGACCGTGAACGGTTCCTGCAGACGTACCAGGACAATCCGCACGCCCTCCTTACTATTACGTCGGACGAGGCCCGCCGCATCACGGATATCATCATCAACTTCTACCGCGACCACCTCGACGAAGCCGGGATGGATGGCTACGTGGTCGGTCTGAGCGGTGGCATCGACTCGGCAACGACAGCACACCTGCTGGTGAAAGCAGTCGGATCCGACAATGTGCACGGCGTCATCATGCCCGCGGAACACACCCGGGAAGCGGATATCAAGCACGCGGTCCGCGTCGCGAACGATCTTGACATCACCACGAACGACCAGGCCGCGTTCCGTGAACACATTGATGGCGTTGTAGATGACCTCGTGGAACTCGGTGAATCAGCAGATGATAACGCGGAGCAGCGGCTGAAACGTGGGAACGTACTGGCCCGGTGCCGGATGACGGTGTTGCGGGACGTTGCGAAGGCCCGGAACGCGCTGGTCGCTGGCACGACCAATGCGTCAGAGCGCGACCTCGGGTACATGACGCTGGCCGCGGATGGGTTGGGCGGTGTCGACAACGAGGCGCTTTACAACCTGTACAAGACCATGGAGCGTGACTTGGCGGACTACCTGAATGTGCCGGATGCGGTTATTGATAAGGAGCCGACCGCGGACCTGTGGCAGGACCAGACCGACCGGGACGAACTCCAGTTCTCGTACGACGTAATTGACCGGGTGCTCGCCGGGTTCACGCTGGAATTAGGTGATGCAGAAATCGCGGAGCATGTGTCCGCCGTATCAGACGGTGATGTGGTACAAATCCGGAACCTGGTCGAGCGCAACCGGTTCAAACGGGAACTGCCACCGCACCCCACATTCTAGGACCGTTATTCCGGTGTGCCAATCTCGTGGAGTCGCTCGACAAAGTCGAATTCACGCAGCAGTTCCAGTGAGCAGTCCGGAACGCAATGCTCCCAGTCTTTGTTGTTCCTGATGCGGTCCCGGATCGCGGTCCCGGAGTATACATTCGGCTTCAGGTAGTCTGGGTCAACCACACGGTACCCGCGTCCACCGAGCAGGGTCCGCACAAGTTCGTTTCCGGAGATGATCACGTCAAAGTCGACGCGGTCCTCGACAGTATCTGTCCACTCCTCGTTGCTATCCCGGTCTTCGAATGGTTCGATTCGCACGCCGGGAACGCAGTTTTCGAGAACCTGTTTCCGTTCCTCGAAGCTGAGCGGGTTGTCCG
>CAZCWR010000165.1:1719-3584 GCA_964502455.1 uncultured archaeon
TTGTGGTGGGTCGCGGCACTGCCGCTACCGATCTCCAGTTCATCGTATTCTTCGAGAGCAGTCTGCGCCGCGTTGTGGTGGCCGTTGTGGAACGGCTGGAACCGGCCGATGAAGAGTGCAGTCCGTGTCATGTCTATCAGGTTACTGGGTCGTCCCTACTGTGTCATCCCGGCGACGAGGTCGCGGAGCGCGTCCTCCGGGTGGTTTGCCTTGACCACGCCTGACGCGACAAGCACGCCGTCCGTCCCAAGGTCCAGTGCGGTCGCGACATCGTTCCGGTCCTTGATGCCGGCGCCGCAGAGTACGGTCTGGGATGCGTGTTCGACGGCGGATTCGACCAGTTCCGGTTCTGCTGTGGAGACGGATGTGTTGCCACCGATCAGTTCGGATGGCTCGTACGCGATGAAATCCGGTGTGAACTCGGATACCTTCGTCGCCATCTCCGGTGCATCGATACAGACCACGGTCTGCAACTGGTTGTTTGTTGCACGGATGACCGCGTTGTCGATGGTTTCAAGTGATACCTGGTCCTCGGAGTGGTTGATGAGTACGCCGTCTGCCCCGTTATATTTGAGTGTTTCAGCGATGTCCTGTCCGGTGTGTGAACCATATTCAGCCGGGTCGATATGCTGTGCGAAGACAGGGATATCCACCTTCTGTGCGATGCGGTGCAGGTCCGCGTTCTGGACGGCCACCGCAACGTTCATGTCCTCCTGTTTCGCCACTTTTTCGCAGAGATATGCTAGGTCCAGTGCGTTATCCCCGGACCCGTCCTGATATGTCTTCAGGTTCACAATCAGCATCGGTAACGAGTTCATCGGTAAAACTCCCCTCCAGACCGTTCCACGGCCGTCGACACATTTTTATACTGATGTCACACCTATAAAGGTGTAGGTGTTCAGATAGATGGTAAACGATATGCGGGCGGTTGCGATCGTACTCGTTCTGGCAGCCCTCGTCTACCTTCTCTACCTCTGGAGCAAGCGACGGGACCAGATTCCGTGTCCGTCCTGTGGTGCACGCGTCAATATCTATGCCAACAAATGCCCACACTGCGGACACGAGAAAGGGGAGAAAGTAGAGGAACCATCCACCACCGCTGAAACGGAAGAGACCGATGAGACAGCGGAGGAGGAACCGGACGAGCCAGATGAACCCGAAGAACTGGATGCAGATGATTCAGCGGATGACACAGGCCGTGTGGACTATGAAGAAGTCGTACAGGGCACCATCCCCGAGGTCAAGCATGAGATCTTGGAAAACGATCTCGACCCGGAGAAGGTCCTCGATGCCGAGAAGGAGAACAAGGACCGTGTCACCCTGACGGACTGGCTGGAAGAACAGATCGCACAGCACTGATGGGCGACGAGTCGTCCAACATATTTCTTATTTTTTCTTCCCACCTGATACTGCTATGGTACATATCCGGAGACGCCGGTGAACGCCGCGAGCTACAGGTAAACTTTTATGTTTCCCCTTCCATGCTCAAGGCATGCTTGGCCGGACACTGAAGTTTGGTGATGTCGAACGCGATCCGGATATCCGTGAACTGGATGAGATGCGCGGCCTTCTGCTGGACACGGACTACGCGAACAGCGCGGAGAACCGGCCACTGTACTACATGTACCGGGACCTGTACCACGATGAGCACCGGGAGACGATCCGGGAACACGACCTCCGGTTCGACATCACCGTGATGACGGATTCACCACTCGGCCGCGAACACGTCAAGACGAAAGGCCATTATCATCCGGAGGCCCGGAAAGGCGTCGCATATCCGGAGATGTACGAGGTCATGGACGGCAAAGCCCACTACCTGCTCCAGAAAAAAGGCAGGGACGGGATCGCGGACGTGATCGTGGTGA
>CAZCWR010000166.1:0-3531 GCA_964502455.1 uncultured archaeon
CCCCATCGGCACCAGATGCTCCCGCAACAGCTTGTACACCGTATGCCGGTTATGCCCCTCCTCCTGTAATTTGGACACGACCGACGACACCTCCAATTCATGTCGGCCCTCAATCCGTTCACCTTCTTCCTCAAACAATGCGAGCATATCCTTCGTGATCTCCCGGTACGTATCCTGCGTCGGGAACACCATCTCCAGGATCGCATCCGTATTCATCCGCGTCGAACAGTCCTTGTGCTCAACGTCCATAGCAGTACTCAGATTAGAGCGGCCACAGTATAAATGTAACGATACCGTCAACAGCATGCTGCAGCTGGCCAGCAGGAGGGCATCAGCGTTTTAACACTGGACGTGTATTGGTAGCCGACCATGGTCGACCCGTACCGGAACGTGGACAGCACCCGGCGGTTCATCCAGCAGCAGGAAATCTCACTGACCCCAAATGAGCAGAACAACGAGCTGCCGCAGGCATACAGCCACTACGTCACGGCCTGCGCACAGGTCAACCCGGAACAGCTCACGCCGGAGGACGCGGCACGGATGACGATAGCGCCGCGGTATGCACCAAGCCGGGAAGACGACGCTGCCGCGGTGATCTCAGAATATATGGATGCACACGGCCTTGATACAGCATCAGCTGTTGACGACTATCAGTTGGCGGATGTGCAAGACGATATCGCACAGGTGCTGGATGGCACAGTACGAGACGCGTTCCCCACACTTGATCGTGAAACCGTGCACCAGTGGGAGCAACGGCTGTACCGTCGTTATGCGGAGCGATCATCGATCTTCTTGAAGAATAACGCATAATCCGAAATGCTTACTGCATGTAGTCCGGTTCGTTGCCGGGCTTCCATTTGATGGAGCAACCCATTGATGGCAGGAAATGTTCGTCAGGGCCGGCACCGTCCATGAGTGCTTCGATGGCGTCGCGCATGTGGTAGGTGGTCGGTTCCTCGTCCGGGCTCATCGCGTCGTCAAGGCGGCCATGGTACACCAGTTCGAATGAGCCGCCGATGTTCGCGAACAGGAACGGATCCGGCGTACAGACCGCGCCGTACTTCTTTGCGACCTTCTGATCCTCGTCACGGAGGTACGCATCGTACTTGATAGTACCATCCTCAACAAGCTCCTGCATGCGTTCCATGGAGTCCTCCGGCTTCTGCTCCGCATCATTCGGATTGACCCCAATCACCGCCACATCGTCATATGCTTCCGTAATGTGGTTCAGCTCAGAGATCTTCGCCTGGGCGTAGGGGCAGTGGTTACAGGTGAATACGACCAGCACCAGCTCCTTCCCCATAAACCGGTCCAGCGTATATGACTCGCCGTCTGTTCCCGAAAGTTCAAAACCCGGCGCGACATCCCCGCGCTCCAGCCGGTCTTGTGATTCCATAGTCACCATCGTACCCATCTTTTAGACAGGCAGGCTTAAAAATAACCGGTGTTCTTACAGCGCGACGTGGCATACACCCTACATATGTTTAGACCCACCCCATTATAGCCACCCATATGGAACGCATCACACTCACAGCGAATCAACCCCCTACCTATCACAGAGACCAACCCCCTCTACCACCTGCATCCGGAACCGGATACGGACACCGACTATCTCCGCATCCGCGAGGAAGACGTATCCAACGTACCCTACAGACTGGATGACGGCGAACTCTACGATATCCCTGTCAACGTCACCGGCACCCTGGACGAAGCAGAGAACGCGGACGGCGACACCGTCTACATCCCCGCCGCCAACGAAATCGACTCCGCCGTCAACTGATTCCTCTCGCTAACACTCACATCGGCGCCCCCTGCATCACATCCACGAGCTTTCCCCGCAACCCCGGCCGGACACCACCCCACGCGCTAGATTCTCACCACACCACCCCACCTATCCCTCCACCCTCCCTGCCAACACCGCGCAGTCCGAACGTTCGGATAGTGTACTACAAAACATGTTATATAAACAACACAATACATAACATAGTTCTCAAGACAACACAAATGGCGCTTAGGAGTGTTCGAACCTGGCGAACACTCGGTCCGAACGTTCGGAGTGTGCACAACCAAAGAACACGTCACTACAGAACAACATTGCGGTAAGAAATGTATGTTGCACCACAGTTGTTTCGCGATCTGCGGGCACGAGTGTTCGCCATCGAAACACACTTTTGGCTCACGAAATCATTTATAAGGTGTCGTATGTAGTCAACAGTTGACTGTGGAGTCAACAGCCACCTGGTTCACACAGCCGAGTGAGATCAGTCTGTTGACTGTATAGTCTACATTTATATATGAGTGGCTTCTCACCACCATGGCGCACCAAGCCGATATGCGAAACCACAGTTTTCCCGGAAATTCCGCGGTTTCAGCAGATCGTTGTCAAAAATCTAGAACTTTGTCAAAAACCCGGAATCCGGTCCTCAGCATGTAGGGTATTCTGACGAAATCACCTTATCACGACACGAATGTTCACGCACAGAGAACACACATTCTTCGAAAAATGGCAACGGATGTTCATTGACGGAGCACACTCGGGAACTTTACAGATTGTTCATACCGAACAAACACTCTCGGAGATCTCGAGTGTTCAATACCAGTACACACCCGCGTGACTAGAATCTCCAACCTGTAATACACGTATTGGAATATATGTTCTGCAGCATCAATGTTGGACGGCCTGCTCGAGATCCTGGTCGTGGTCTTCGATTGTGTCCATGAGCCCTGCCATGTTCTCTGCCAGTTCTTCGCCCTCGTCCGTGAGTTCGATCAGTTTTTTGCGGCCTTCCTTGTTGAACTCGATGAGGCCGTGTTCCTTGAACTGGTCGAGGATCTTCACGGTGTGTGAGTACGTACAGTCCGCCTCTTTTGACAGGACTGAGGCGTATTTGGCGTCGCGTCCACGTACCAGGCCGACGAGGATTTTCGCCGGTTTGATATGCAGAAAGATGTCTTCCAGTGGTTTCATAATTCCCCCGTAGGACTCATTGGCGCCGGTCCTTAATTAACGTAATGGTTGTGGCAATACAGGGAGCGCCGGCCGTGGCCCGCGTTCACCTATTTATAACTGGCGTCCTATACGTTCGGTGAGTGCCGATGGAACTGACACCAGAGTATGCGCGGCAGTTGCTTGCAGCGGCTGGTGCCGAGGATGTGAGTGATGAGGCCGCCGAGGAGCTGGCGCAGACGCTGGAGACGTATGCCGGCTATATTTCTGAGGAGGCAACGGCTCTTGCGCGGGACGATGAGCGGACTGTTGTGACCAAAGAGGACGTCATGGAAGCCGAGCGTTAGACGCTCTATCCACTGTTTTCAAGGCCGTGAAAGACGCTAAGGGATAAAAAGGTTTCCTCCGCATACATGTTGTATGGTAGATGCGCTGATTGACCGGATTTCTGATGAAAGTGGAAAACCGCGGGACGAGATCGAGGACCGTATCGAGGATAAGATGGCGGAACTGTCCGGTCTCGTGTCCGAGGAGGGTGCAGCCCACCTGATCGCCCGGGAAGAAGGCGTGGAACTGACGGAGAC
>CAZCWR010000167.1:0-3502 GCA_964502455.1 uncultured archaeon
ATCCTTTCAGACGCGATGAGCACCATCAAGAACGCGCGACGCGCAGGAAAGCAGGAATGCGTGATCAGTCCGACCTCTAACCTTATTAAGAACGTGCTCCAGGTCATGCAGCAGCACGGATACATCGGCGTATTCGAAGAGATCGAGGACGGCAAGGGCGGCAAGTATAAGGTCGAGATCGACAACCGCCTGAACGACTGCAACACAATCAAGCCCAAATTCCATGTGGGCAAGGACGAATATACAGACTACGAGAAGCGGTACCTGCCAGCCCGCCAGTTCGGCGAGCTGATCGTGACCACACCAAAAGGCGTGATGGATCACAAGCAGGCCCGCGAAGAAGGTGTGGGCGGCTCACTGCTCGCATACGTGTACTAAAAACAAGGTGAATAAAATGAAACGCGTTGCGATTCATTTCCGAGAAAACACGAAGGTGTTTTCGTAATGGCAGCGGAACGACGACTCGACATCCCGGACGACGTGGGCGTAGACGTAGATACATCTGCGCACACCATCACGGTCAGCAACGGTGGTGCAGAGCTGACCCGGGACGTCGACAATCCTGCTGTCACGGTAGACGTTGACGGCGACGAGGTCGTGGTCCGCACCGAGTCCAAGAAGCGGAACCATGAAGCGGTCGTCGGGACGTATGCGTCTCACATCCAGAACATGATTGACGGTGTGACGCAGGGCTATGAGTACCGGCTGAAGAGCTTTTATGCCCACTTCCCGATGGACATGGATGTACAGGGCGATACGTTCGTCATCAAGAACTTCATCGGGGAACGCGCACCACGCGAGATCAACATCCCCGATGGTGTGAGTGTGGATATCGAGGATGAGGACGTGGTTGTGACCGGTGCCGACAAGGAACAGGTCGGACAGACGGCGGCAAATATCGAACAGGCCTGCTATAAGGGTAAGCGTGATCCGCGGAAGTTCCAGGACGGTATCTACATCATTGAACGGACGGTGAAGGCAGATGAGTAACGATAATAACAAGACGAAGAAGGAGTTCAAGCGGCAGAATGCGCACAAGCATGATCGTGTTGACGAGTCGTGGCGGAAGCCGCGCGGGAAGCACAGTCCGATGCGGCAGAAGCGGAAGCACGCGCCGAAGATGCCGAACGTTGGATTCCGTGCACCGAAGGATGCGCGCGGGCTGCACCCGTCCGGCCTGGACGAAGTCCTTGTGCATAACACGGACGACCTGGAAAAATTGGACGCAGCGGAACACGCGGTCCGGATCGGGAGCAGTGTTGGCGGCCGGAAGCGCGAGCAGATCGCGGAGAAGGCGGAAGAGCAGGGACTGCACCTGCTGAACTACAGCGAGTCGCAGGAGGAACCCGACGATACAGAAGATATAGATGATACGGATGCGGACACAGATGAGGCCGCGGATGAAACCGATGTGCAGAATACAGATGACGGGGAAGCATAACGGAGGCTTATAAAAATGATAGGCTCATCATTTTTCAGGTCCAACAAGGACAAATGTCCGAAGTGTGGGACGTTCGGAACGATGGACGGTGAGGACAGTGACCTTGATCGTGTCCATCAGTGTCCGGCGTGCAGCACCCGGTTCAACGAGTATGTGATCCTTGAGGAAGGACCTGATGTTGAGTTCCAGAACCACTAGGTGATACGATGATGAATCTCTCCTCACAGAAACGGATGGCAGCTGAAGTCCTGGACGTTGGTGAGAGCCGTGTCTGGATCGATCCAGACAATCTTGAGGACGTGGAGGGAGCTATCACCAAGCAGGACATCCGGAACCTGATTGATGCCGGTACCATCCAGAAGAAGGAGAAGAAAGGTGTCAGCCGTGGCCGTGCACGGGAACGTGACACACAGCGGAAGAAGGGACGGCAGAGCGGGCACGGAAGTCCGATAAGGAAGACTGGAAGGATAAGATCCGGGCACTCCGGAAGGAACTGAAGCGGATGCGGGACGAAGACGAGATTACGTCCTCCCAGTACCGCAAGCTGTATGACATGGCATCCGGTGGGTTTTTCCGGAACAAGAAACATATGCAGATTTACATCGAGAAGAACATCAAGGACTGATATCAATGGCAGATTCAACGAACTACGAGGTACCGATGCGACGACGGCGTGAAGGCCGCACCGACTATCAGAAGCGGCTGGAACTGCTGAAGTCCGGTGAGCACCGGGCGGTCGTCCGAATTTCCAACAAGCATGCGACAGTCCAGATCGTTTCATACACGCCAGAGGGTGATGAGACCGTTGTATCAGCGGTGTCCCAGCAGCTGGAAGATCTGGGATGGAGTAACAATACCGGTAACCTGACTGCTGCATACCTGACCGGGTACCTGGTAGGGGCGAAGGCGCTTGCAGACGGTATCAACAGTGCTGTTCCAGACATGGGAGTACGGGATCAGCAGTACGCCAGTCGTGCGTACGCGGCGTTGCAGGGTGTGCGCGATTCCGGTGTGGATATGAATATTGATGATGTGGTGCTGCCCGGTGAGGAACGTGTCCGGGGTCAGCACGCGGATGACTACGAGAGTAGTGGTATCACGGATGAGTTCGAAACAGTGAAGAACAACATTGATGAGGAATACGGTGAGGTATGATGGCAGAGGACAGGAACGATGATTTTATCTGGAAACCGAAGACGGAGCTGGGACGGAACGTGTTGCAGCAGGAGATAACCGATGTTTCGCAGATTTTGCATGGTAAGGAAAAGATTAAGGAGCCGGAGATTATCGACTATCTTGTACCGGATCTGCAGGATGAAGTGATGTTGATCGGTGGTACACCCGGTAAGGGTGGTGGTAAGCGTCGTATCGTGTCCCGGCGGACTGCACGGATGCACAAGTCCGGCCGCCGGTTCAAGACCAAGGCCATGGTCGCGGTCGGGAACCGTAACGGCCTCCTCGGAATCGACGAGGGATATGCACAGGACACGCGTGATGCAATTGAAAAGGCCCGGGACAACGCAAAGATGAACCTGATCGAGGTTCGCCGTGGCTGTGGATCATGGGAATGTGGCTGTGGTGAACCGCACTCCATCCCGTTCCGCGTCACCGGCAAGTCTGGCTCGGTGGAAGTCGAGCTGCAGCCGGCACCGCGTGGTATCGACCAGGCCGTGTCCGAAGAGGTCGGCAAGATTATCGAGCTGGCCGGTATTGAAGATATCTGGATCAAGTCCCGTGGAAAGACACAGAGCCGGGAGAACCACGTGAAGGCAGTATACAATGCATTGCAGAAACTGAATGATATGAAGACGGACGACGCCATTGACGAAGAAGTCGGCGTTGTTCAGGGATCAATGTAACGGTGATACAATGATGAGCTTGATCGCAGCTGTACGGGTACGGGGCGTTCCAGACGCGCGGAAGAAGGCGCGTGAAACAATGAATATGCTCCACCTGCACAACAAGAATAACGCAGTTCTTGTGCAGGACGACCCTGCACAGGAAGGGATGCTCGTACAGGCCAAAGACTATATCACGTACGGTTCCGTCGACACGAAGACC
>CAZCWR010000168.1:0-2908 GCA_964502455.1 uncultured archaeon
CGCCCGCAGCCGTTCGTGCACGATATCCATCAGTGGTTGCAGGTTCTGGACGTCCAGCTGGTTGTAGTGCACCAGTTTATCCAGCGCGGCCTCATCATCCTTGCGCTCGTACCGCTTCCAGAGCCGGACCGCGTCCTTCCCGTCCAGTTCCTCGTCGAGGTCCCGGTCGATGCCCAGGTCTTTCTCAATCTGTTTCAGGCCACCGGTCAGGCCGATCCGCTTACAGTCATACATCAGGTCGATGTGCGGCCGGTCAACTGTGATATCGAAGTTATGCGTCAGGAACGGCACGTCGAACCGCTTTCCGTTGAATGATACCAGGACCTTGGACTTGAACAGCTCTTCCTGCAGCCGGTCATCGGTCAAATCCTCACCTTTCACGAGCGTGATGGTTTCGCCGCCGCGGTAGAAACTGACCGTGGTCACACTGTTCCGGCGCTCATCCAGTCCGGTGGTCTCGATGTCGAAGAAGCAGGCCTTGTCCCGGAAGTTCTCATACATCCGCCACTGCTTTTTCCCGGGAACCACGTTGCTGAAGAATGCGGCGTTCCCGACCTCCAGGTTTTTCTGCGCCTTCTCCAGTAGGGGTGCAGCCTTCTCGTACCGGTTGCCGGAGACAACACCGTTCTCCCCGAACTCGTCCCAGTGTGTTACATTGTTCTTCCAGAGTTTCTGCTCTGTCTTCTCCCCGATCCCCGGTAGAAAACTGAAACTATTCTCCAGCCGCATGCAGACCTCCTTGTACAGGATACTTGTTAAATCATTCGGTCACGGTGCCGGCAGTTCACACTGCTGGACTGTCGCGGAGAACCACCAGTATATAAAGGCACCGGGACGAATACACCATCATGACCCAAGACAATCCTTTGAAACGGATCGATCTAACGGATGACGAATACGAAATCCGGCAGAGCCTCTACAGGAACAAGTACAGCATCTACGACACGACGGGAAACCTGGTCCTGAAGACCAAGCAGAAACTGTTCAAGGTGAAGGAGGAGTTCCCGTTCACTGATCCGGACGGAGACGCCGTGTTCACGGTCAAGGCCCAGAACCTGCTGGACATCGCCGGAGACTACGCGGTCACGGATGCAGAGACCGATGACGTGGTTGCCACCCTCTCCAAGAACTTCACGTTCGTCATGCACAAATGGCAGGTGAAAGACCCGGACGGCAACGTACAGGCCGTCATCAAAAACGAGAACAAAGCAGTGCAGGCACTCCGATCCGTCATCGGCCTCGCCAACCTGATCCCGCACAGCTACGTGATCGAAACACCGGACGGCACACAGCTTGGTACCATCAAAGGCCATTTCTCCATCCGTGACCGGTACACGCTTAGAATACAGGATTCCGGGAACATGTCCAAAGAAGCACTGGTCGCCGCTGCTATCGCCGTCGACGCACTGGAAGGGAACTGATTTTTCAAGTTCGCCGTCTGAGACTGTGTCATGGAGAACACCGATTCCGTCGAAGACGGTACCGGTTCAGGCAGCGATCATGAGGGATCGATGCGCCGCTACCACTCTATCATTGATGACTGGGATGCATTCGTCGCCGCCTGCGAGGAACCACCGCAGACCACGATCCGTCGGAACCCGCTCAAGGCACACGACGATTTTGCGGAACGGCTCCGAGAAGATTTCGATACGGTGGAGCAGGCGGACTGGAACGAGGATATCTATCGGTTGCCCGGTGTGGAGAGTCCGGGAAAATCCATGCTACACTGGCGTGGCGAGTACTACGTGCAGGAGGAATCCGCGGCAGTTCCGGTCACGGTACTGGAGCCACAACCGGGTGAGCATGTACTGGATATGGCTGCGGCGCCGGGCGGGAAGACCACGCAGATTGCGGCGTATATGGACAATAGGGGGTGGCTGGTGGCGAACGATGCGAATCCGCGCCGGTTACAGAGTTTGTTCGCGAACATCTACCGGACCGGTGCCGCTGTCACCACGGTCACAAATTATGAAGGCCAGAACATGCCGGAAGACGCGGAGTTTGACCGGATTCTGGTGGACGCACCGTGCAGCGGTGAAGGAAACGAGTTTCGACGATCCTTCGAGGCTGCAGCTCCGGACCGTATCGCAGGTATTGCCGACCTGCAGAAGCAGATGGTGGAGAAGGCTGCGACATCGCTGAAGGACGGTGGTGTCTTGGTCTATTCGACGTGTACGTTTGCCCCGGCGGAAAATGAGGGCGTGATCCGGCACGCACTGGACAGTACCGATTTGTCGCTCGAACCGGTCGATCTTGCCGTTCCACACCAGCCGGGTGTTACAGCATTTGAAACCACAGAGTACGGAGCGAAGATGCGGGATACTGCCCGGATCTACCCGCATCACCTGGATTCTGGAGGGATGTACGTTGCAACGTTCAGGAAATAACGTTGAACGCGCATACCAGTACTTGAAGGACCGGTTCGGTGTTTCACGGGATGATCCGGTGCTTGATGGGTTGGCGCTGCGGGAGGAGTCCGGTGATATCTGGCTAGCGTCCGCAGAGGGGGATACGGATATGAGTGTGAAGACGCAGGGTATCCGGTTTATCCGGGTACAGGAGATCGGGTTGAAACCGACCACGTATGCGCTTCAGTTCCTCAACGATGCGATTTCAAAGAATATCGTTGAGCTGTCTGTGGAAGAAGTTGTGGCACTGCTGGCTGGTGAGCATATCGTGGTGGATACTGATCTCAGCCAGGGCTATATGGCGCTGGTGTATGCGGGCCGTGTCATAGGCTGTGGTCTATACCGGAATGGGACGGTGTCGTCGCGTATCCCGAAGGGCCGGGCTCAGGAGTTACGGAGATATGTGGGGGAGGAAGAAAAGGAATAGAAATGGATCGTTTCAGGTGGTGCGGGTACCGGTATCAGCGCTGTCAGTACCTCTGCGTGTTGCAAAGTATAGC
>CAZCWR010000168.1:2918-3479 GCA_964502455.1 uncultured archaeon
GGCCAGACCGACCAGCAGGTAGATCGTTGCTTCTGGCGCCGTATTGTCACCAAATATCAGTTCTACGACGTTCAGGTTGGACTCGAGGAAGTAGCTGAGTCCTTCCAGCCCCCAGTTCAGGGCACCGATGATCGCCAGTGTCAGGGCCGTCCAGTCCAGCCAGCTCCAGTTGCTGCGTGTTTCCATTGGATATACACCGGTTCATCGCTGTCTACCCACATTTCTAAGAAGCCTGCAAATTTCCAGCGTAACGCCCCAGTATACCCTTAAAAGAGAATACAAGGCGGATATTCGTAACGATGCACCGGTATGATGCAGGTTATCTACGTATCGGTCTTCTGTTGATTAGTTCTGCCGGTCAAGTGCGTTCTGTATGACCGTGATCGTATGATCCGCATGGAGTACGTTGGGCCCGACCCGTATCCGCTGATCGGCATACTCCTGTAGCAGTGTCTCTTCCTGTTCCGTGAAATCCTCGTGATCTGACAGCACAAATACAGGATTGTCCGGAAGCTGTACATCCTGTACGGGTTCCCCGTCCTCATGGAGCTGGATAACCAT
>CAZCWR010000169.1:0-269 GCA_964502455.1 uncultured archaeon
GGCCAGTTCCGTGTTTGTCCGAGCGTAGTCTGTTGCAACCACCAGGTTGTCAGCCTCCGTGGCTGCCCGGGGCCGGTGCTGGAACGATCCAGACGTATTGATGAACAGTGGTTCCGCGTTCTGTGATTCGCCCTCCTCCGGGTCGTACTGAATCGCCGGGTCGAGGAACCAGTCATAGATATTGTCATCGGTGATGAGCTCCTCTTTGCCGTTGTTCAGGTGCTGCTTGAGCTGTGCCAGAACCTCCTCTTTGACCTGTTCCGGCGTGC
>CAZCWR010000169.1:279-3474 GCA_964502455.1 uncultured archaeon
ACCAGTCGACGAGATGTTCCTCCTCGAGCCGTCGTTCGCCGTCGCGATTCAGGTGTTGCTGTAACTGGGCCCAGACTTCGTCTTTGATCTGTTCGGGTGTACACTCGCGTGCCGGTTTGTCGTGGACGATGCCGGGCGTGTTCCAGTCCGAGATACAGATCGATAGCACGCCGCCGACCTCGCTGTCCGTGCGTTCCGCAAGGTCGTGCTCATCCCAGAACTGCTGGTGGGATACGGTCGTCAACGCCCAGTCCGAATCATACAGTAGGCCGTGTCCGTCAACCATCGGGACATCCTCCTTCAGATAGAACATGATGCCATTCATCCACGCGGATTCAAGGTTGTGGATACCGGCGATCGACGGTGCGGCCTGTTCCAGTTCCGGTGTCACCAGCTCCTCCAGCGCCCCCATCGGCAGCGCTATCACGTAGTAGTCTGCCTCCACTGTATATGGTTCTCCGTCTTCCTGGACCTGGACCCCGGTCACCTGCTTCCCGTCGCTGTCAATTCGCTGGATCTCTGCCTCGGAACGCATATCAACACCACTGTCGGCAAGGTGGTCGACCCATGGCTTGATCCATACCTCGCTTGTCGGCCCGTTTAACACGTAATCCGCCTCCATACCGTCGGCGAAGATGCCCAGCGTCAGTTGGAGATAAATCTTGCCAATCGTCCGCGTACTCGCCCGCTCCGGCCGCATCGCGACCAGTGACTGGGACACGCCGTGACCGAGCACGGACTGGTACCTGTCGGACATTTTATCCGCATCGATAAACTCCCACCAGTTGATTGTTTCATACTCGTCCTCTATCCGTTCGTCGGAGGTGAACAGTATCGGTCCTAACCGGCTGAAAAAGTACAGTTTCTCGTCGAGCGGTACGTCCGACCCACCGAACAGTTCTTTCCACATCTCCCGGTGATCCTGCAGCGACGTGGGTGACTCCATCCGTGTACACCACCACCGGTCCTCCGTCGCCTGCAGCATCTCCGTCGTCTGCACCAGATTATCTGCAACCGTGCCATCCTCGTACGGAATACGGTCCATCGTATCCGTCACATGCTGGTAGAACCCGGGAAAGAACCGGAACCCGTGCTCCGCCGGGAGAGCAGTACCGTCATCAGTCTCCGGCCCCGGAAAGCTCCGTGCCTTCCCACCGAACCGGTCCCGCTTCTCAAATACTGTTACATCAAATCCGCGTTCAGCCAGTTCATGCGCTGCACTGAGCCCGCCAATACCGCCACCAAGTACCGCAACGTCAACCATCCCACTCATCTCCCGAATAATATGCGACCTTAATACCCTGTTAACAAATATTTATTAACATAGTCTGAATCCGGTACCGCACCAGGTATCTCCATTTTCCGGCGAACAATTGAATACGTGCCATACGCATCTTAGGGAAGGATATCCGGTAATCTATGGCGTAAGAGACTTAGACGATGTAGAAGATGATACCAACAGGTTCGAAGACGTTGATGTCTACGGAGAGATTACGCCACATAAAAGCGACCATTCAACCGAGTACGTTTTCTACATTCACGCAATAGAAGAATAACCCTCTATAAACATGTTACAGCGTCAAGGGCGCTGACCGATACCTGAAGAAACAGTGTGCGAGTACGTGATACCGTATCGTTCTGTTAGCTGTTGAATGTCTGGAGAGCGGTGTGGTAGTCATCTGGGGTGGTGATGGGTTGGGAGAGTTCGCGGCCGGTGTCAAAGTAGTCGCCGTTGGAGGTGACCAGTGAGAGGTCGTACTGTTGGAGGGTTGAGAGGACTGCGCCTTCCTGTGTGATGGCGTGTTCGGCGGATAGTTCGTCGCAGATGTCGGTGAGGCGGTTGTAGAATGCCTGGCCGGCGTCACCATAGTCGTCCTGGAGTTTGTCGGCTGTGTCGTCAAGGATGTATGTTGTACAGGTATCGTCGTCCTGAGCGGTGATGATGTCGTCCAGTGCCTGGTACATGGTGGTGGGGCCTATGGAGATGCCTTCGAACGGTTTGTGTCGACCACGGAGCAGGAACAGATCTTCGACAATGTCGTAGTCCAGGAGCACGCCCTCAGTATCCACAGTGTCTTCTGACGGCATGGTCTGGTACAGCTGGCCATCGATGCTGGGGTATGAGCCATCGTCATGCTGCATGGATGGGCGGACCCGTTCGTCACGAATAAACCGTGCCACGGAGTACAGACTGTTTACGGCATCATGGTCAAACTTGTCCCAGCTGTAGTCGTCATGTTCGGCCGGGAACGTGCTGAGGATATGTTTAAGAGCCTCGTCGGATGATGCAGGCAGTGTATCGCTGTCGTAGTGTGTTGCGATATCGTGCGCCGTATCCAAGTCGAACCGGTCCAGGAGGTTGGTTCCGACCGGGTGGTCGAAGTCGTATTCTGGGAACGCGTCGAACAGTGTTACGACTTCTTCACTGGACTGGCCGTCGTTCAGCATGCGGAACGCTGTCTTCACCTGTTCCGGTGTGACCGCCAGCACGTCGTACCCAGCATCCGGCAGGATATCAAGGAAATCCGTATCGTACGTGACGACCGCTACATTCCCGTGTTCCCGGGCGTAATGCGCGATCCGTGCATCTTCAAGCCGTCCCTGTCGACGGAGACGGTCTGCCTCATCGATGTCCTCGGCGTCCGGAAGCGCCACGTCACGGCCAACCGGAGAGAACATGTTAAAGAATTCACGGCGTCGCATATCCTCCAGTTTCGAATCAACCCAGCCACGGTCATAGGTGTATTTTTCCTGTAGATCGTCCTGGTACAGGATATCGACCATGATATCGTAGCGGCGTGCCTCTGACATCATGTCCAGATGGGTCTCCGGCGACACGTCAAGTGTTTCATCACTGATCGGAACGCCAAGATCATTCCCTCGCATCACGTCGATGATGATGTTCTCATCCAGAAACAGGGCATCAAGATCTACGAACGCTGAAAGCTCGACCGGGTCCTGGTAAAACTCCCGGATCGATTCCATTACTTCCTGGCTACCCCACCATTCCCCGGACCGTACATAGGCGTACATCCGTTCCAGCGATAGCATCCCGCACTCCCTCTACGCCTACCTGGCTTACACATACACCCGGAGATCACCGCTGACGTGCGCACCGAGCAGGTGGCCGGCCATGTCCGTGTCCTTAGACATCTTCATCTTGCCGTTCTTGCCGATGGTGGCGGTGAACAGGAA
>CAZCWR010000170.1:0-3464 GCA_964502455.1 uncultured archaeon
ATGCGGTCGTGGATGGGTTCGACGACCTCGTTTGCGTCGGTCGTGATGATCGTTCATCTTTCCGAGTTTTTTGGCTTTGAACCCGACCATCTCTTCGTAGCCGTTGGTTGACATCAGGACAGGATAAAACGATTCTTCAGCATGTATCTGTTCGTCATCTTTCACGGCGAATACCTCCCCCTGTTCTACCCTCTCGAAATTTTTGACCTTGAATGTGTATCCTGCTCCTTCAACCGTGCCAATATGTTCGTAAAGGACTGGATCCGATGTGTTGTAATCTCCCTCGATAACCCCTTCCGCTGCCAAGAAGTTCTTCAGGATGTTGTATGCCATATCTTTTGCGTCTTCAGTTCCCTGCGGCCCGGACTCGACAAGAACACCCTCAACTTGGCCATGGAGTGTTCCTTCGAACCCGGGAAAGTGTGCTATATTTGTTACGCCTGTTGACATACACAGCGATGCAATCGTTTCGTTCAAATGGATTGTGGTGATATACGGTACAGGCTGTGACCGCGTTGCAAGGAGATCCAGCACCTTCAACCCGTTTACCTCGCCAAGTATCTCCGCCGCTAACTGTTCCTCGTGCGAATCAGTAGAATCGGGCGGAAACTGCCGGCCCAGATCTTTCCCGCCTCTGGTGTACCGCCTTCCCTGTCCCAGAGCCTTCTCGTTGGCGATAACGTATTTCACTCCTTTCCGGTGTTCCAGTTCTTCCTCAAGCAGTCGTGCAATAGCTGCAGGGCCACACGGCTCATCCCCGTGAATCCCGCCAACGACAGCGTACTCTTCATCCCCACCCCCTTCGTAGTGACCTTCATCTATGCAACACCTTATTTGACGGTAGTACCCAACATACTTTATAGGATTTTTGGGGAAGCAGGAACATGCTGGCTACCCCCGTGTTCAGCAGAGAACCTGTTATGCTATCTAAGTGCGAAGAGAACTCGAAAGGAGCTTAGAATGCGCCGGCCGGGAGTTGAACCCGGATTGCTGGCTTGGAAGGCCAGAGTCTTGCCGTTGGACCACCGGCGCGCCTGCAATCGATCAGGCGGCAATCTCCGCCGGGTTCTACAGAACCCGGCACAGGTACGACTAGACCGCTATCCTCTTAAATCCTACTGCGGGGGTGCTGGACCTGCACGTTCACATGGACGGACCTGATCCGGGGAACTGTGGGCCGAGTCCGGTGCTTTGGACCTCGTCATCGTCGTCTGTATCGTCTTCTGCTTCGTCATCTTCTGTCTCCGCGGTGTCTTCCGGTTCGCTGTCCTCCTCATCGCGGGTTGCTGTTGGCCGTCGCTGTTTTTCCCGGAGCCGTCTCCGAGCTTGGTCGATACCGTCCTGAAGCTGGTCGATATCGTCTTCGACAAACTGGATCATGCCGACATCGTCGCGTACCACGATCTTGTCGTCTTTCAACCCGATTTCGAACGTGTTCCACCCGTTCTTTCCGGCCGAGAACTCGTATACGGTTTCTATGTCCATGGTCATAGTGTCGGCTGTGGAGACTTATAACTCTTTTCTGCAGCTTCGTGCTGGGCGGGTGTCTCCCGGTAAGACTACTATTTTAAAGAGTGTGGTCTGTCCTTATAGGAGGAGGGCATGGTATGGAGGAGGGTATGATGGATGATGAGCGGTATGAGACGTATCTTACGTTGAAGGACCAGTATCTTGACGCGATGCATGCTGCACTGTGTTCCGTGGACCGGGAGGTGGTGAAGGCGGATAAGATCAGTCCGGTCGTGGCCGACTACCTGTCAGACACGCAGGATGCGCCCGACGATCTTGATGAAACCGTGGATACGATGCTGCACGGTATGCAGAAGGAGAGTGGAAAGATATCGTTATTCCAGCGCAGCGCCCAGTTCTCCACGCATGGTATCGTCTGCTACACGGACGACGCGCTTGAGGAACTGGTCGAGGACGACACGTCACAGAATACGGAAGAGTACTGGGAGCAGATGGTCGAACACCAGGAATGCAAGAATGACCGGCTGTACGCCCGGCAGGGCGCAGATTAACGCAGCTGACATCTGCTCATTTCGCCTATCATGGCGGTGGGAACCCCAGCACCTATTTTAAATATTGGACGTGAACTGTTTGTACGATGGCGTTCGACAAGCTGAAAGATAGTATCCGGAGCTTCGCCGGCCGATCACTGGCGGATGAGGAAGCAGTCGAGGAACTGGTGAAGGACATTCAGCGTGCGCTGCTCCGGGCGGACGCGGACGTACAGATGGTCCGGGAACTGTCCGACGAGATCAAGGAGGAAGCTCTGAAGAAGGATATTCCATCGGGATTGACCCGGAAGGAACACGTACTGAATATCGTATACGAGAAATTAGTGGACTTCCTGGGGCAGGAGCAGGCGGACGTTGAGGTTCGGCCGCAGCGTATCCTCCTGCTCGGGCTGTTCGGTGCCGGGAAGACCACGACCGCCGGCAAGCTGGCGAATTTCTACCGGAAGCGTGGATTGACGCCGGGCCTGATCGCGGCTGACGTCCACCGTCCCGCCGCGTATGAACAGCTGAAGCAGAACGCTGAAGAGGCGGAGGCCGCATTCTACGGCGAACCGGACAATGATGATGCCGCGGAGATCGTGAAGAACGGGACGGAGGAACTCGCGGACTGCGATGTTATCATTGTGGATTCCGCGGGCCGTGACTCGATGAATGCGGAGCTGCAGCAGGAGCTGAAGGATATCGAGACCGAGTTCGAACCGGATAATTCGTATCTTGTCATCCCGGCGGATATCGGGCAGGCTGCCCGGGACCAGGCGGAGACGTTCAACGAGGCGGTCGGCATCGACGGTATCGTCGTGACGAAGATGGATTCGTCCGCGAAAGGTGGTGGCGCGCTCAGCTCCGCTGCTGAAACAAGCGCTCCTGTCACGTTCATCGGTACAGGCGAGGGGTTGAATGATCTGAAGGTGTACGACCCGGAGAACTTTGTCGGACAGTTGCTGGGTGAGCCGGATATCGGGGCGATCGTGGAGAAGGCGGAGGAAGCGATCGATGAGGATGCCGCGGAACGGTTCATGGAAGGCGAGTTCACGATGGAGGACTTCTTCGAGCAGATGCAGAGCGTCGCCTCCAGCGGGATGATGGACCAGATCATGGATCAACTCCCGTTCTCCAAGGACAAATTACCTGATAACGCACTGGACGTACAGGAGCAGAAGCTCGGTACGTATCAGGCAATCATGAAATCTATGACACCGGAAGAAAAAGAGGATCCGAAGATAGTGAACAAGAGCCGTGCCGATCGTATCGCGCAGGGTGCCGGCGTGGAGCGCGGCGACGTCCGCGAGATGATCAAGCAGTACCGCCAGGCCAAGAACATGATGGACAAGATGGGCGGCAAGAACATGAAGCGCGGTAACATGCGGAAAATGATGGATCAACTCGGCTTCTGAGTGTAAGCGAAGATGGCGAGTGGAGCACCGATAGGTGCGATGTTTAGGA
>CAZCWR010000171.1:0-3373 GCA_964502455.1 uncultured archaeon
ACTGAGACAGAGATCGTTGAACTGATGGCTGAACTGGGTCTTGGGTTTTTGCTATTCCTGATCGGTGTGGAGATGAAGTTTGAAGAAATCCGGGAACTGTTCGGGCCGGTGGTCCGGATCGCGATCGGGCAGACCGTCCTGCAGACCTCGCTGGCCTTTGCCGTATCCTATCTACTGGGATTCACGTTGCAGGAAACCGTTATCCTGTCGATGGCGACGGTGTTCGGTGCCACCCCGGTCGTAGTAAAATTATTGGCGGATAAAGACGAGATCTCCACACTGTCCGGGAAACTGGATATTGGTGTGCTCCTGATCCAGGACGTGTTCCTGATCATCACGCTGACGGTCCTGAGCGTGGGCACACTGGAGAACACGGCACAGATCGCAACAAGTCTCGTGGAGGTACTGTTCCTCGTAGGACTCATCGGGGTGTTCTCACTGGCATCCTCCCGGTACGTGCTGCCACAGCTGTTCGAGAAGATCGTGGAGAACCAGCATGCGTTCTTCATCTACGGTGTGGCGTGGGCGTTCCTGTTCATCTCGCTGTCACAGGCGCTGGATGTCTCCATCGAGGTGGGGGCGTTCCTCGCCGGTCTGAGCCTTGGGCAGCTCCCGTACAGCAGTGAGATGCGGGAGCGCATCCGCCCCGTCACCGACCTGTTCATGGTGGTGTTCTTTGCCAGTATCGGGCTGTCGCTGTCTGCGGAGCACCTGTTCATGTACTGGAAGCAGGCGGTCGTTGCATCGATCGTGTTGATGATCGGGAACTTCTTCATCATGTTCTACCTGATCGACCGGGAGAAGTTCACACCGGAGACCTCGTTCAAGGGTAGTATCAATATGACACAGGTCAGTGAGTTCTCGGTCGTCGTCGGTGGCATGGCGTACGCCCAGGGCTTCATCAACCAGTCCATCCTCGGCTATCTGAGCCTGATGGCGTTGATGACGATGGGTGTGTCCGCGTACTTCATCAACTACAACCACGAACTGTACAAGCGGTTCGATCACATCCTGGCATGGATCGACTCGGAGGAGAAACAGGATATCGATATCGACACGTTGCAGAACCACGCGGTCATCCTTGGGTATAACAACATGGCAGAGGAGCTGATCCCGGTGCTGGACGACTGCTTCGACCAGATCGTGGTCGTGGACCGGAAACCGGAGCACGCCCGGGAACTGACGGATGCCCACCACGAGTTCATCTACGGGGACTTCAAGCATGGAGAGATCCGGCGCGGCGCAAAGCTGCAGGATGCGGACTTCATCATCAGCTTCGTCCCGGATCACGCCATCAACCTCCGTATCCTTGAGGACGTGGACGAGGAGACGATCGTGTTCCTGCGGTCAGAGGATGTAGACGAGGCCGCGGAACTGTATAAACTGGGTGCGGATTACGTGGTGAACAAGAAGGTGCTGGCCGCGAACAAACTTGTCCGGTACCTGGAAACGTATCTGGATGATGTGCAGCTGTTCCGGGAGGAAACACGGAAAGACACGGAAACCATCTGGTGGAGGGGACACAATGGCTGAGGTCATCAGTTCGCTTACAGTCATCTTCATTGCCGCGGGGGTCATGCTGTTCATATTTGAACGGTTATCGCATCCTGCTATCCCGGCATACATCCTGGCAGGTATTCTCGTGGGGGTATTCATCGACCCGGATCTCCTCCTGCAGCTTGCCCAGCTCGGTGTCGCCTTCCTTGTATTCATCTTTGGGATGAAGATGGAACCCAGCCGCCTCAGAGAGGTGGCGTGGGACGCAGTCCACACCGCGGTCGCCCAGATCCTCGTCGTATCAGTTGCGGTGTACGTCGTTGCGACCTCGTTCGGCGTCACTGATATAAATGCACTCTACCTGGGGATCGCCGCGGCACTCAGCTCGTCACTGGTCGGACTGGAACTGATACGGAACCACATCAGCCTGGATCTGCTGCACGGCCGGCTGGCGGAGTCCGTCAACCTGATACAGGATATCATCGCCATCTTCATGATCATCGCGATCACATCCAGTCCATTCACACTGAACACGGTCACCAACAACCTCGTGTACGGCGCCGGGTTCATCACTGCTGCACTCGTCATCCGGCAGCATATCGCGCCGCGACTTGCAGCACGGACGGATGGCTCCCGGGAACTGATGATGCTGACCGGGATGACCATGCTGGCCGGGTTCCTGTACGTCGCCGAGTTCCTCGGGCTTTCAGTGCTGGTCGGGGCGTTCGCGGCTGGTATGTCGCTCGCGAAGTTCCCGTACAACCTGGAGCTGCTGGACAGCATGGACTCGTTGAAGGACTTTTTCTCCGCTATCTTCTTCGTCGTGATCGGTGCACTCGTCACCGTCCCCGATATCGATACGCTGATCATCGCCGGGTCACTGGTCCTGGTCACAACCGTCTTCAAACCGGTGCTGACCGCGTTCCTGCTGGTCAAGCAGGGATATGATACCCGGACCGCGTATCTCACCAGCATGGGACTGGATCATATCAGTGAGTTCGCCCTGTTCGTCGCCATCCAGGCGTTCGTGCTGGACAGTATGGTCATCGCCACGGCCGTATTCGAGGGTATCATCCTTGCCGCGACTGCGACCATGATCTTCTCATCCTACACGACCCGTTACTCGGAACCGATCTACCAGCATCTTGTCAACCGCGGCTGGATTCAGACGAACTACGATAAACTGAACCAGCGCTCGTACATCGCGAACGACCTGTCGGACCATATCATCCTCGCCGGGTACGGGGTACAGGGCAAGCTGATCGCTGAAGAGCTCCGGCGGCAGGACAAGGAGTTCGTTGTCGTGGACAATGATCCCGAGCAGATTACCGAGGCTGCCCGGCACGAGGATCACTACGTGTTCGGGAACGTCATGAGCGACTTCCCCTGGCAGAAGGCAAAGGCAGAACACGCTCAGCTCATCATCTCCACTATTCCCGAGATACGGGCCTCGGAGGAGATCCTCGGTCTGGACACGGACGCCGATATTATCCTCCGGGCAGATAATCTCAGTGAGGCAAACCGGCTGCTCGGGAAGGGTGCGCTGTACGTGGATGTGCCGGATATCACCGCTGCCGACCAGCTTGTGGAACACGTTCGCGGAGTCCTTGGAGACGAAACATACGCCGACCAGCTTCGGGAACGAAACCTTGAAGAAATTCGCAGCTACTTCTTCTCCAGCACGGGACAATGACAACCATCGAACGCGGTGCCGAAGCTGTTATCACCCGCACTGATGACACCGTCCGCAAAGAACGGCAACCAAAGCAGTACCGCCACCCCGAACTGGATGAACGCCTCCGGACAGAACGGACGGACGAAGAGGCCCGGTTACTGAAGAAAGCGTACCAGGCTGGTGTCCGTGTCCCGACAGTTG
>CAZCWR010000172.1:0-3346 GCA_964502455.1 uncultured archaeon
GGGGCGAAGGAGAAGTTTGATCCGGAGAAGATCCGGGCCGGGATCGAGCGATCCTGCAAGAAGCGGCCCGTCAACCAGGACCAGATCGACGACATCGTCAGCGACATCGAGTCCACGGTGAAGGCACGGGGCGAGAACACGATCGCAAGTTCGGAGATCGGTGACCTTGTCATCGAACGGTTGAAGGAGATTGACGAGGTGGCCTACATGCGTTACGCATCCATTTACAATGCGTTCGAGGATTTGGACTCCTTTGAAGAGGAGGTCAAGACGCTTCGGACGGACGACTGAACAGGTTTCAAGAGGGGATTATGAGTGTCAAACGAGAACAACGCTGAACACAACGCACTGGCAGATTTTACACTACCCGTGAAACGGGTGGAAGGGGAAACAGTTCAAGAACGGCTTACCGCAAATGCCTACGAGAAGATCTTACCGGCACGGTACCTGCAGAAGGATGAGGCGGGGGAGGTCACGGAGACGGTCGAAGAGATGTTTATGCGGGTCGCCAAGAATGTCGCTATCCCGGACCGGGAGCACGGTGACCACGACTACGAGGAAAGTGTCGAAGAGTTCTTCGACCTGATGACCAACCTCGCGTTCATGCCCAACTCACCGACGTTGATGAACGCGGGCGCCGAACTCCAGCAGCTCTCAGCGTGCTTCGTGGTCCATCCGGAGGACGATATGGATAGTATCTTCAACGCGGTACACGACGCAGCCAAGATCTTCCAGACCGGGGGTGGCGTCGGCTACCCGTTCCACCTGATGCGGCCGAAAGGCGATTTAGTTGGATCAACAGGTGGCATCGCGTCCGGTCCGATCACGTTCCAGCGCGTGTTCGACCAGATGTGTGGCACCATCAAGCAGGGCGGCAAGCGTCGCGGTGCACAGATGGCGATCATGCGTGTCAACCATCCGGACGTGCTGCGGTTCGTCGTCTCCAAGCGGAAAGAAGGTGAACTCTCCAACTTCAACATCTCCGTCGGCCTGACCGACGACTTCATGGAGGCGGTGCGGAACAACGAGGAGTACACCCTGATCAACCCACGGACAGGGGAGCCGCACGAAGTCACAGAGGAAACCGCACAGTTCTACAACTCCGACGAGGAATGGTGGCCAACCGCGGAAGGCTCGGACAGCGGCCGTGAAGACAATTTCTGGCGTGACTTCGCGCACACGTTCTCCGACGACATCGAGGAGTACGACATCAATCTGGAGCCGGGCGACGAGATGACGCTGCCAGCACGGTTCATCTGGGACTGCCTCATCGACGGCGCATGGCGCAACGGCGAACCCGGCCTGTTCATGTACGACAAGGCCAACAACATGCACAGCATCGACGTGGACAAGCACCCGGAGCACCGCATGGAGGCCACGAACCCGTGCGTTACGGGGGACACACTGATCAGTACGGATCAGGGTATGATCCCGGCCAAGGAACTGCATCAGCAGCAGACCGCGACCAATGTCGTGGTGGACGGTCGACTGAGCGACAGCACGGTGCAGGATGCAAGCAGTGTGTACAAGACCGGTGAAAAGGATGTGTACCGGCTGACGACCGAGGAAGGATATGAGCTGCGGCTAACCGCCGACCATCAGGTGATGACGAACGATGGATGGAAAGAAGCACAGCACCTTGATGACGGCGATATTGTCCACATCGTGAACCGGAAAGGCCGGTTCGGCTCCGTAGGTACAATTGAAGAGGGTCGTGTCCTCGGATGGCTTGTTGGCGATGGCCAGATCAAGCACAACGAAGAACGTGCTGTCCTGCACTTCTATGATACCGATACGGAACTCTCCCATGAGTTTGCGGGATATGTCAGTGAGGTCGTCCGGAAACCACGCGGAAATGGCGACTACGAGGTCGGCGTGCAACAAATAGACCGTAGAGAAGGACACCGGCAGCATGCGGCCGCGAAAGAGGAACGTGTCCGGTCAACTCGGCTGTACGAGGCCGCGGAGAAACTTGGGCTTACAGAGGAAAAGCTGCAGGTCCCACAGCAGGTATTCCAGGGCAGTGAGACAATGGCCCGCGGATTCCTGCAGGCCCTGTTCACTGCAGACGGAAGCGTGCAGGGTAACGTGGAGAAAGGTGTCTCCGTCCGCCTCTCCAGCTCTCACAAACCACTACTGAAGGAGGTGCAGCAGCTCTTGTTAAACTTCGGTATTGCCAGCACGATCTACCGGCGGCGTGACGCGGAGACACGGGACCTTCCGGACGGGAATGGCGGAACCAAACCGTACGACGTGCAGGCACAGTACGACCTTGCTGTCACGAAGGACAACCTGGTCGTGTTCGCAGACGAGATCGGATTCCTGCGCAGCGACAAGCAGGAACAACTTGAGGAACTGCTGGCTGACTACGACCGCGGCCCGTACCGTGAAACGTTCACCGCCACGGTGCAGTCCCTAGAACACGACGGACACGAACCGGTATACGACCTGACCGAGCCTACAACACACTCCTTTGTCGCAAACGGACTTGTTGTCCACAACTGCGGCGAGCAGCCGCTCGAAAACTATGAGGCCTGCAACCTCGGCCACATCAACCTGTCGCTGCTGGTCGAGGACCAGGGCGATAAGACCGGCCTGAACTGGCATGACTGGAAGGAAGAGCACGCTGACGAGTACGACTTCGATGCCGAGGATGGACTGGATGAAGCCATGCAGGACTTCATGCAGGAGGCGCTGCGCATGGACCGGTTCGAGTACGTGGCCAAGACCGGGACACGGTTCCTGGACAACGTCGTGACCATGAGTGACTTCCCGCTGCAGGAAATCGAGGACAAAGTGAGCAGCATGCGAAAAATTGGATTGGGCATCATGGGATTCGCGCAGATGCTGATCCAGCTCGGGATCCGGTACGGCAGTGAGGACTCGTTCGCTGCCGCCAAGGAAGTGCAGCGGCTGGTCACCCGGTTCTCCGTGGAGGAATCCGCGAAACTGGCGGAATCCCGTGGTGCGTTCAGTGAGTGGGACAGGTCCAAGTGGGCGAACCCGACCGCGTACCCAGACTGGTTCGAGCAGTACTCCGGCGGGCTTGACCCGGCAGACTTCGAGGACGGGTTGAAGCTCCGGAACCATAACACGGTGACGATCGCACCGACCGGTACCACCTCGATGATCGGGGACACGTCCGGCGGCTGCGAACCGATCTACAGCTTGGCGTACTTCAAGAACGTGGCGAAGGACATCCAGGGCGAGGACATGCTGGTCGAGTTCGACGACTACTTCCTGAAAGCCCTGGACGCGAACGGCGTCGATCTGGATGAGGTCAAGCAGGAGGCCGAAGAGCTGATGCGGAACAACGAGTGGGAAGGCGTCGAATCCATCCCGGACG
>CAZCWR010000173.1:0-3340 GCA_964502455.1 uncultured archaeon
TTCTCCCGTATACTGGTGATGCGGACGTCCTGCTGGGTGGCTGCTGCCAGTCCGACCGCGACCCGGACGATGGCACCGCCCCCATCCCGGCCATCGATCTCTATCATGGCATCTATATGGGAAGTATCCTACATAAAGAACCAGCGTATATCCGTATCAGTCGAACGATGCCGGGACGGACAGGTCGGTCAGAATCGGTGTTGGATCTGTCAGGTCTTCCACGGTGATCGGTGTAACCGTCCGTGAGACCAGGCCGTTCAGTGAGCCAGGGAGACGGACCAGGTCATTTTCGCCGGCAGTGATATCCTTCTGGATCGGGAACTGCTGGCTGACCTTGTGCGCCAGTTCCTCCCGGTCCTCCTGCTGCATCCGGTACCCTTCATCGTCATCGATATGGATGTGGAACGCGCGGCCGGTGTACACCAGGTCCATCTCGTCGAAATGCCGCTCCAGGAACACGTACAGGTTACGCATGTGTTGCGCCGCATCCCGGAAACAGTCCCGGCAGAACACGTACTTGTGCCACTGCTCATCCATATACCCGCGTTTCCGGTCGCACGTCGTGCAGGACAGGGTGTGCGGTGCTATGCGGAACACAAGCTCCTGCTCCGGATTGAGCTCGATCCGACCGTCCTTCGTGAGCGTCAGGTTATAGTACACATCCTCCGGCGCATAGTCCGCGATCTTCTCCTGGAGCTGCGTGAGGTCGTCCCAGTCCTCGATCCGCAGCAGTTTCCCGGTCAGATCCTGCAGCCGCGGCTTGTACAGCGTGGACTCCGTCCCCACATCGATCACCGGGACAAACTGGTCACGGCGTTCCATCCGCTGCTCCACCGCCTCCCGTGGAAACTCCTCACGGTAGAACCGTTCACGCTTCCGTACCTGTGCTGGTTTCAACCCTGCTGGAAAGTCATACTTCATCGGCGGATCTCCCTGTCACTGCTGTATACCCGGTTCGTACCAGCTATTAAAACGGTGACTCCTAAATGTATTATGGTTCCTGACCGGTGACACTATGAACAGGGAAAACGTACGGCACAGCCTCCGTGACGTCCAGTTCTCTATCCGGGAAATCAGCGAAAAGGCTGCAGCCATGGACGACGTGGTCCGGCTGGACATCGGGCAACCCGACTTCGGTACACCGCCCGTCGTCAAAGAACGGATGGCCGACGTGATGAAGAATAAGCAGATCAGTTATACATCACTCTGGGGTATCGACGATCTCCGGGAACAGATCACGGACTTCGAAGGACACAAAGCGGACTTCACGATGGAGCACGTCATGGTGTCCACCGGCGGCATCGGCGCCCTGTTCTGCATACTTGACACGATACTTGATGCGGGCGACACCGTGATCACGAACGATCCGGCCTGGTCTCCGTACCGGTTAATCACGGCAGCGACTCCCGGCGAACAGCAACAGGTATCCTACTTCGATGCGGACGGCACAGTCCGGGAAGACGCGATCCGGGACGCGATCGATGACACGACACAGGCCATTATACTGAATACACCGGAGAACCCGACCGGCCGCGTCTACACAAAGGAACAGGTCAACACGCTGGGAAGTATCGCTGCAGAACACGATCTGACCATCATCGCGGACGAGGTCTACGACCAGCTCCTGTACGACGCGGACCATTACTCGCCAGCACAGGCCTTCCCGGACCAGACCGTCGTCGTGAACTCGATGTCCAAGAACTTTGCGATGACCGGGTGGCGGCTCGGATGGGCGGCGGCAGCGGACACAGAGTTTATCCACGAACTGGGCAAAGTGAACCGCGCTACCACCGCCTGCCCCAACTACACGGCACAGCAGGTAGCCCTGATCGCACTGCAGGAGGCACAGGCGTATACCGCGGAGATGCGGGACACGTACCACGACCGCCGCGATCTGGTGATGGACTGCATCAACGACCTGGGCTGGGACTGCGTCACGCCAGACGGTGCGATCTACGCGTTCCCCGACACCGGCCGGGACTCATGGACGTTCGCCATGAACCTGCTGGAAGATGCCGGTGTAGCCGTTGTGCCCGGCGAACCCACCGGCCCCAGCAGTGACACAAACGTGCGCATCTGCTTCGGCTCCGCCAGTATGGAACAACTGGAAGAAGGGTTTGACCGGATCGCAGACTGTATCTGACACACCCATTTGTTCCGTTGCCGCAACCGACACCTATATAAACTGTGCGTATATACGTAGGGTGTGACCGTCCCTCGGGAGGGGTTTTCTCCCCCTCCCGCCTTCCTTCCTCCCCGGTTAAGTTAAAGAGTGTTCTCCTCCACGATACACATGTGAGTACGATGGACCCGGAACAGCGGAAGGAGTTGGTGCTGCGGAACACGGTCGAAATCATCGAAGAAGATGAACTGGACGAGATTCTTGAGAAGGATAGTCCGCGGTGTTACGTGGGGTACGAGACGTCCGGCCCGATCCATCTCGGGACATGGCTGTCACTCCGGAAATTACTGGATATGCAGAAGGCCGGGTTCGAAGTCGTTGTCCTGTTCGCCGACTTACACACCTACCTGAACAAGAAGGGCGAGGAGGACTGGATCGCAGATATGACGAACTACTGGCAGGCCACATTCGAGGCCGCCGGATTGGACGCCGAGTTCGTCCGCGGCCGTGAATTCCAAGAAGATACGGAATACTTCCACGACCTGCTGCAGATGAGCCTGAACACGACCATCAACCGCGGCACACGTAGCATGCAGGAAGTAGCGCGCGGTGACGCGGACAGTCAGCGCATCTCACAGATCATCTACCCGTTGATGCAGGCGCTGGATATCGAATACCTTGATCTTGACATGGCGATCGGCGGCATCGAGCAGCGGAAAATCCATATGCTGGCACGTGACGTGATGCCGAAGATCGGATACGACAAGCCGACATGCCTGCACCATCCACTGGTCGTCTCACTGACCGGGGGCGACAAGATGAGCAGCAGCAAACCGGAGACCATGTTCCCGCTGCACGCCGACCCGGACACGATCCGTGACCGTATCAACGGCGCGTACTGTCCGCAGGGTGAAACCGAGGAGAACCCGGTGCTGCAGATCGCCCGGTTCCACGTCTTCGGCGCCGACGAACCGCTGACGATCGAGCGTCCGGACAAGTACGGCGGCAACGTCACCTACGACTCCTACGACGAATTGGAAGCAGACTACGGCAGCGGCGACCTCCACCCCGCCGACCTGAAGAGTGCCGTGGCCGACTACGTGGTCGAGACACTGGCACCGGTCCGGAAACGGTTCAAGGACAACCCGGAATTGCTGGAACCGCTGGAAGAGATCGGACACGAGCTGCCAGAGTATATCGCGGAATCACGCTAACGGC
>CAZCWR010000174.1:0-3277 GCA_964502455.1 uncultured archaeon
CGAAATGTCTTCGCCGCCGTCGATCCCCACCAGGTGCGGGTTCACATGTGCCGCGACCTCACCATCCTCCGGCTCGTGGTGGTCTGCAATGAACACTGTCTTATCATCAAGTACATCCGTGATGGCGTCGATCTGCCCGCTCCCGATATCGATAAAGAAGTACACGTCCTCGTCATGCTCGTCCACGATCTCCCGGACGATCTCCCCGTCCAGCTCCTCCACGAACGTGATATCGAACTGTTTTCCTGCGCGGTCCAGTCCTTCGTGGGCGACGACCGCGGACGAGATCCCGTCACAGTCGTAGTGCGCGACCACGCGGATCGGCTCGTCGCAGTCTTCGATCGCATCGGCCGCGTTCTGCGCAAGATTCACCAGATCAGGATAGTCGTCGAACACCATCACAGGTCACGTCAGTACTCTATCAGAAGACTACATAAATCTGTCTACTGTGTGCAAAACTCCACGCATCCACCCCGTTTACAGGCGCTCTATCACTGAAAATATCATGGTAACGTCTGAATACTGAGAAACCACCGTCCTTTACCGGTAGCTATCCGGCATCTCTGTACATATGTAGTACCGGTATCAGAACGATACTGGCACTGTAGACACGATCACGCTACCGACGTTATTCGACCGCGACCCGTGCCTTCTCGATGTTGTACGTCCAGTTTTCCGGGATTTCATCGCCTCGGTAGTAGTCGACGAGGCGGCGGATCTTGGATTCCGTGAGATTGAGCTGTCGCCGTGCAGAATCGTCGTTCGGGTTGTCATCGACGTGTTCCTGAAGACTCACGGCCTTCCGCATCAGGTTCCGCAGGTCTTCCGGGAATTCGTCACTCTCAAGCGTCTCCGTGATGGACTGCCCTGTGACTTCGCGTACTGACGGGATACCGTACTGGTCACGGAGGATACGGCCGATATCTGAGGGTTCGTTGCCTTCCTCTGCAAGCTGCTGGACAAGGTCTTCGACCTCGTCATCGTCATAGATAACCCAGTCCGTGTTCGGGTTGACTGGCTTGCTGCTGCCTGAACTCCCTCGTCGCCGTGAGTGCATCCGTGCCATTGCTACCATCCAACGTTGAATAGAAATTTTAAATACCTGTGTTGAGCCTGTCCGATGCGGCGGCCCTCACCAACGCGTCTACCGGTACCGGCCGCGCTCCTCAATCTTCTCGTATCGCTCCATCACCTGTTCCGCCTTGTCACACTGCTCCCGGTACGCGTCCAGCACCCGGTCCATCGCCTCCTCGGCGATCCCGGTGTGCGTACTTTCAAGGAATTCTTTCAGCAGACGGCGGATGACGGTCCAGTCAGTGACCGACTTGATGTGTGATGACAGGAGACGTGTGTGCGGTCAGAGCAGATCACAGACTGTTGTCGTATCAGGCGATACCCCGTGCAATTGCCTGGTCGTTCCAGCGTTTCCGGACGTGGTAGAAGTATTCCTCGAGTTGTGCGGTATCGCGGCACCATACGGTCTCATGCTGCTGCATGACCTGGTGTTTCATCTTGAGACCGAACTCTTCAAATGTGTGGACATCGTACCCTTTCCCGTCTGTATCGATGTTTCTCCAGACCGCGCGCATCACGGTCACCGGGTCTTCGTCCGGTGCCACGATACAGATGTCAATGTCGCTACAGGCATGCGTGTCTCCCGTCACCTGTGACCCGAACACGAGCACGGCCAGTACATCATGGTCCTGGAGGAACGAAAAATCCGCCTGAATTCGCTCCATATCTACTGGCTGTCCAGCCATGTGCGCACCTCCTGTTCGAACCGGGAGAGCCCTGGAGACACGGTTTCGATCGATTCCAGTGCTGTCCTGTCTTCAAAGTCATCGTAGTCGTGCACCACACGGTTCCGGAGGCCATTCGCCTCCAACAGTGCAGCAGCTATCTCATCAGAAAAGAGGTTACCAGCCGATTTCTGGATGTTTTCCCGGTCATCTCCCAGTCCCCGACCCGTATCTGCAAGGTACATCGCACAGATGTCTGTGATAACCTCCATCGCCTCCTGGAACGCCTTGAACAGTGCAAACCGGTCCCGTCGGTGTTCCAGAAGCTGGTCGACACCGGGAGCACGCCATGTCTCAATATCGTCAAGGCGTTCATACAGGACATCCAATTTGTCCCGGTACCGGTTCTCCCGATCCTCAGACAGATTAACCTCTGCAGGCATATATGAGGATACGAAGTCACAGTCAAAAAACCTTCCGTTTTTCACGTCCATCACATCAAGACCATTTCTGAACACTGCTAACCGATACTGTCTCATCCACAGAACCGATGGTCATCACCGGTACCGTCCACGTTCCTTACTACAGTAATCACTTAAACCACAGACATGCAGTATATATGGTGGCATACCGGGGACGTACACTGGAAGAGGTATACGAAGACGTGTGCAAACAGATAGATAACAAACAGGAGCGGTACACGGAACGTGAGGATGAGATTGGCGAACAAATTCTCGCGTACTGCGATACTGCAGAGTGCTATGCAGACACACTGTTTGAATTGGGGCAACAACTTGATGACGGAAACTTCGGTGCTGCAGTAAAATCCTATGGAACAGCCGTTGGACAAGAAGAAATCTTAACAGATCGCTTGACGGTGATCCGCCATGCGGCCGAGGATGACACCGTAGAAGACGACCTCTACCATATAATAGACGCTGCAGAAACACTTGAAACAAAAGCTATTTCACAGGCAGCAGTTGTTCAGCATGAACCGGCTCATCAGGACGGTTCAGCAAGAGTTGTACGGGAGATACTGGAACAGGGATATCTGTAGTCACCGGTACCGGCCGCGCTCCTCAATCTTCTCGTATCGCTCCGTGACCTGTTCCGCCTTGTCACACTGCTCCCGGTACGCGTCCAGCACACGGCTCATCGCCTCGTCGGCAACGGATGTGTGCGTGCTTTCCAGTACCTCTTTCAGCAGGTGGAGGTCGACGGCCCGGTCCTCGATCCGCTGCGAGAAGAAGCCAAGCCCGAAATCGATGAAATAGACCTCTCCCTCGTATAGAAGCATGTTGGACGTGGTCAGGTCGCCGTGAATAATATTTTTGTTGTGGAGGCGGGCGATGCTGTCCCCGATCAGTTCACACAGCGCCAGATCGTCCTCGAGCACATCTTTCACCGTGTCGCCGGGGATGTGCTCCATCTCCAGTGCCGCGTCTTCCACGTTCTCAACTGTCGGGACACGGACACCAGCCTGATACGCTTTCTTCAGTAACCGTGCCTCTTCGTCCGTCCGTTCTGTCCGGAGGCGT
>CAZCWR010000175.1:0-3254 GCA_964502455.1 uncultured archaeon
CCCAGGGTGTTGCATCCGTTGGTTCGTCCTTCACGGTGGCGGTCACATTTTCCGGGCACTCACCGAAGGGCGTATGTTTCATGATCCCTTCCAGCTGGGTGGTTACGCGCTCCTCAAACTGGTCACTGTCTGCAACTTCCTGGGAGGCCGGCTGAAAGACGATGTTGTATTTTCCGGATTCTGATTCGTCTCCGACCTTACTTACAGGGTCGATCTGGCTCGATGAATCCCAGTTACGATCCTGGAGCGCAGTTACCTCACAGCCACTCCTGGTTTCATGGGTGATTTCATGGTTATGTGGGCATTCCATTGTTACCGGGTCATCGGCACGAAGACAGAATCTGCGTTCCGCAGCCTCCTTCTCTGCGGCCTCAATATCTTCATTGCAGGCCTCCTTATCCTCTTCTGATACCTCGCTCGGGTCACTGCCATCTGCGCTGGAACTGTCACCGTTTCCGTCACCGTTTCCAGAGATATCTCCACTGCCGTCACCGATCTCCGGAAGACCGCCGCTTTCTTTACCTTCCTTGACGGATTCGGCAACCTTGTCCTTGAGGTCGCCGATGCTCTCTCCGATTTTGTTCCCTGTTTGTTCTCCGACATCCCCCAGGTTGCTGGTACCTTCGTCGGCTCCGGAGGACAGGACGTAGTGGAGAATTGCGCCGCCGGCAAATACGAGGACCAGTGCAATGAGAATGACGACGGTAGAGGTGACACCGATACGGGAACGCATGGTACTAGTTCGCGGACAGCGGGATATAAATGTTCACCTGTGGCGGTCGAGTACACCATACGTACCATACCTGCCGGAGACGATAACTAGCAGGGCGCATCGGTGAAGAGATCGCCGACCCCGGAGTCGACGATGCCGTTAATCTTCTCACGGACGCCAGATTTCTGTTCGTCAATACTGGACTCGACCTCTCCCTCGGCATCCTCGAGGAATCCCGAGGATTCGTGGGTACTGGTACCGACGAGGAAGAGCAGGAGTGCTGATGCCGTCAACGCGAGGATGATCGCCACTAGGATGGTCACGGACATCTCAATTCCGGGGCGTCCCTGTGCCTGCATGTGTGCAGTATCCGTCTGGTGGCATATAAAGGTTGCCAGAACAGGGGTATGAGCGGTATGAACCGGGTTACGTGCGGGTCTCTCCCTTGATCGCGGTCGGTGTACCGCCAGCGTGCCAGCTCTTCCGCGGCCGGACCTGCACCGGATACACGCGCTCCGAGTTGTCGTCCAGGATGACGGCGGCACCGTTCTGCCGCGGTAGATTATCGATAAATTCGGTGATGTTGTACCGCATATAGGTCTGCATGATCTCGCCCAGCGCCTCGATATCGGCCTGCGCCGTCAACCGGTGTACGACCATGATATCCATCTGTGACAGGAACTTTGCATTGATACGGGCTGGCTGCTGTGTCGCCAGTACGACCGATACGCCCGGCTCACGCCCGATCTTTGCCCACTGCAGCAGTGGCTCAGAAGCTGGCGTCTGTCCCTCGTCCGGGATATACTGGTGGGCCTCATCAAGCAGCATCCACACGATCGGCGAGTCTGACTGGGGGAGGCCTTCCATCTCTTCCAGTTCTTCCAGTCGCTTCGATTCCATCCGCTGCTTCAGGACTTTCCGTGCCAGCAATCCCACGACAAGCGCACGGACCGAGAACCCGCGGCTCAGGCTTTCGAAGAAGCTCAGGTCCAGGATGGACACGGTGGCACGCGCCGTCAGTTCCTCAACGGTGATACCTTCTGGAGAGAATATGCCCCATTCGTCGGCGGTCGTGAACCGGTTCACGAGGGCGCGTCGTACGTCCTGGTCGAACTCGTCGTGTTCCTTTGTTCGTTTGATCATGTCCTTGACAGAGAACGCGGTACCTTTCTCCCGTTTCAGCTCATCGATCACCCGTTCCATCAGGATGCCACGTGGAGAGGTCGGTTTAATCTTGAACGCCAGCTGCCAGTCTCCGGCATTCATCTCTCCCGGCCTAATGGCAAAGGTCTTATCGAACGGGATACCCTCCTCCCGGCACGTTTCTGCGTGTCCCTCCGGTACGAGCAGCCGCATATTCATCGATTCGGGGTGGAGATCCCACTCGTCGAGCACTGCACCATCTTCGTTGTTCGGGTATTTCATGGACCAGAAAATGCCCATGCTGTCAATGATGACTGTCGAGATATTGTTCCGGACCGCGTCGTCTGCCTGCACCAGTTCTTCTGCGACCGTACCCATCGTATAGCTCTTTCCCTGACCACGCTTCCCGAAGATGCCCATCACGTGCGGCCGGGCGATATCCATCCGCACCTCGTTCCCGAGACTGGCCTCGTCCTGCTCGCCGAGGATGTGCTTCCCGAGAAACCCGGTACCGGTGATCTCGCCGAACTTCTTCACGTCGCTGCTGTCACGGCCAACGGTGATACGTGGCATACGATACATGCTGGGGGTGGGCAGCATAAAATAGTTTGGTCTCTGGGAAAGCAAAAGTTAGCGAATCGTATAACCTGTTGAGCGATTGGGAAGCGTGGATCAAGTTGGAATCTGCCAACTGTCGAAAACCCTGCAGGAGGGGTGCTTGGTCCACAGAAAACTCCGATGAGTTTTTGAGCGGATTCCGCAGTTGCGGTAGTGGTTTAAAACAGGCGGTCGAATGGGGGTACATGGAGGAGTCGGCGTGGGGGTCCAAACGGATACAGACCGGTATCGACAAGCTGATGGAGTACCTGCAGGGGGAAGGCGAGGTGACTGTCGAGGAGGCGGCGAACTCGCTGGATGTGGACAAGGAAACAGTGCTCACGTGGGCGAAATCGCTACAGGAATCGGGACTGGCAGAGGTCAGGTACACTGCACGACGGGGACGGGTGGTAAAGGCTGTTGGTGACGAGGACGCAGACGCGGTTGATGCCACAAAGGATCGTATCTCCAGCAACATGGCACAACTGTCCTCCCTGGTAGAGGAGAAACCGCGGCTGGAACGATTTGAGGATGTCCTCCAGCGAATGGAGGCGCGTCTTGGTCGTGACGAGGACGCTGCAGATGAGCTCATCCAGCAGTATGCGGAGATGGGGGAGGATCTGGACGAGTTACAGCAGTACCTCCAGGATGTCAGGGACGTCGAAGACGACATGGACGATCTTGAGGCACATATCGATCAGCTGAAACAGGATCTGCAGGCGCTCTCCAGTATCGATCAGAGTGCTCTTAAACCGGTAGAACACGTCGACAGCCAGGACGATGCATCGTCGCTCGCACGGAT
>CAZCWR010000176.1:0-995 GCA_964502455.1 uncultured archaeon
TCCGGACTCCAAGCTGAACTTTGATCTGGAATCGATCAAGGTGGAGGAGGACGGGGTCTACGAGATCAATCTCCGGAAACTACTGGATGAGGTCCCGCTCATCGTCGAGGTCAAAGAAGGGAACTACCACATCCATCTCGCATCCGTGTTCAGTGACGGGAAGGAGAAAGGACTGCGGCTGGAAGACCTGGACGTGGAGGAGGATATCCGGGAGCAGATCCGGGCCGCACGTGAAGAGGACTGAGTTCTGCAGGGGACGTATAGAGTTGCTGTCGTGATAGGATGGGTATGTGGCAGAGGCGTCGGTTGCATCAGTAGTTTTATGAAATTCTGTATCTTACCGGTTCGCGGGGGGGAAATCGTGTTGGACAGATCTGATATAACGAATTTTGACTATGTTCGAGACCACAACTACAACTTCTTCATCATTCATGGAGATACGTTTCCGGAAGAGAGGATAACCGGAGTGCCGGTATACGGCCCGGATCCAGCCGGTGAACGGGAGTATGAGGGCGTAACGCTGTCGAAACAGAAGAAGGATGGATCAGCTGTCCTTGAGGGTAACGTATATGAGAAGTCGTACAGTGATTTTGGCGCACTGGAATTCCCGGAAGCTATTGTCGAAGAGGTGGTGAGTCCGCTGGAGGATAAAGACGAGGTCATCGACAATATGTCACCGGAGAAACAGGAGCTGTTCTATGCCGTAGAAGAGGCTGTCGATCATCCGGACGTTGATTTTACCGTGATTGGTTCTGACACCTATGGGCTGTCAACGGACTCGTCAGATATCGATATCGTGTGGATGGAACAGTTCGATGCCTTTGACGACGTATACAAGGACGTACTGCTGGATGAGACGGGACTGGCGGAGATCCCAGAAGCCACCCTGGAGCAGAAAGTGGACAAGTATGCGGAGCGGTTCGATACGCCGGAAGATGCTGTCCGGTACCATCTCACGCATCCACAGCGCCGTCTGTACTGTCCGGAACAGGAGA
>CAZCWR010000176.1:1005-3238 GCA_964502455.1 uncultured archaeon
GATGAAAGTCAGTCTGATACCGTCTCAGACACCAGGCACCTGGACAGACTTCTACCTGCCTACAGGAGAAAAGGATCCGGAACCGGTAGAAACAACTGCAACCGTTACGGACACAACAGAGAACGCATACTTCCCGAGACGGGTCGGCATTGAAGCAGAAGACGGTACAGGACAGGACCTCGTCACATATTTCTGGATATACGGCGGGTCGTTCGAAGAAGGTGATGAGATCGCGCTTGTGGGCGACCAGTTCCCGGATGAAGACACGATATACCTGCGGGAACCCGGTCACTACGCTGCACCGGTTGACATCTGTGGTGTGCAGTAGGCCGGGAGTCAGTTGTGTGAGTCGGGGGCGTCGTTCATCCGGGTGACCTGCCACTCATCGGTATCGTACCGGAGTTCGTTGATACAGCAGTTATTCTGATCGATATCGTAAGGGTCATCAATGTCACGGATGGTGGATAACAGGGTACGGTTCAGTGTCGCGTGGCCAACGATGACGACCGTATCATCATGCTGTTCTGCGATAGTCTGTAGTTCAGGATAGGCACGATCCCGGACATCACTGATCGATTCGCCACCCTCTGGACACCAGTCGTCCGGATAGCCGATATCCTCGAGATGGTCAAGCATGTCTGCTGTCGGCTCATCGTTGAACACGCCGTAGTCCCGTTCCCGGAACGCCGGCACCTGTTCGACATCACGATCATATACAGCGGCGATTGCTTCGGCCGTATCGTAGGAGCGCTGGAGATCACTGGCGTACACGGAAGAAACGTCATCGTACTGCTCCAGTAACGCATCTGACAGCTGTTTTGCCTGTTCACGGCCGGTATCGTTGAGTGGTGCATCAATATGGCCCTGTTGAAGTCCCTTGTCGTTATACGTCGTCTCCCCGTGCCGTGTGAGAACAATCGTCGTCATCGTATTCACCGGATGTGGTTCCGTACAAACGATAGTTCGTCCCGAATCTTTTGTTTGTCGTCCAGCACGTTTTCCAGCACGATTGTTCGTCCGGACAGGTGGTCGGCAAGCGCATCATCGAGGAACGCCGGAGTATCGACCAGTAGTTCGTGTTCCTCTTCGCTGTACGCGCTGGCATGCACGTGGGTGATCCGGTCGTCGTATGTATCGAACAGGTGACTGATTTCGTCTTGCCCCCATGTCGCGGCATGACAGATATCGATCACGAGCGGTACGTCACTGTCACCGACGACCGCAGCAAAGTCATTGCGGTCGAATCCTTTCCGCCGCTGCATATTCTCGATGAATGGCTGTGTATGCTCCTGTACGAAGGACAGATCAGGGATCATATCCGGGTGGAACACGATACCTGTCGCACCGATCTGTTCACGCAGCCGGTCCAGCCGCTCAAGCACGGCTCGTCCGTCATCGTCCCGTGTGATGTCGTCTCTGATTGGGGCATGGATTGACACGTGGTCGAGTCCGGACACCGCATCTGCCAGTGCCGCCCCGTCAGCCGCCATGACATCTTCTGTCGAGCCAAACGTGATCTCTGCACCATTGGCACCTAGGTCACGAATGTACTCGAGACGCTCCACCTGATTCAGATCAAGCTGGTAGAAGCAGCCGGTCGCAATACAGATATCGCTCATACGCCTTACCTGTGACGCGTCATTTATAGGCATGTTGGTTGGTGAGAGCGTATAACCGTTTAGAGGGGGTAAGACGGGTGATTAGAAGTATTTCAGGAGTGATTTGCGGTCGGTCACGATCAGATCAGCGTCTGCGTTACGCATACGTTTGTGGACCTTGTCTGGCATCCGGTCATCGCAGATACCGACTGAGTAGCATCCGGCGTTGTTCGCGCCTTTCACGTCGTCCGGACTATCGCCGACGAACGCCATCTGCTCTGCGGGGACACCAGTCTTTTCTTCGAGGTACGATACGTGTGCCGGTCCCTTCACAAATCCATCTGGTTGCGTACCCAGCACGGCAACAAATCGGTCAGCGAGATCGTCGTAGCTGTTGACCGCTGTATCAATGTCCTCTCCACGAAGCGTGTCCTCCAGATCGTCCTGCGGCACAGAGCTGCTGAGGTACAATGTATATCCACGCTCCTCCAGTTCATCCAGGACTGAAATGGTGTCGTCAAACAGTGGCATGTCCTTGTCGATGTATCCTGCGGTGAACCGGTCGCCCCACGCCTGTATCTCTTCCTCGGATAATGGTTCGAGATCGTATCGGTCCTGTACACGTGCGAGCTGCT
>CAZCWR010000177.1:0-3203 GCA_964502455.1 uncultured archaeon
GGGTCAGACGGTTCTGACAATCCGACGAATGCGGATGAGCCTGGGACGGTAGACCCGGATGGCGAGACGGATGACGATCAACTCCTTGATGGTCTCTTGCTGTATGTTACCGCTGCATTCGTTGTGGTCGGCTTCCTTGCGGTCGGTGGGTTCATCGCATACCGGGTACTCACAGGTGGAAATACATCCCAGGACCAGCAGAACCAGCAGCGACAACCGGCGCGTAACCAGGGTCAGCGCCGACCGGGTCGTCAGGTGGGATATCAGAATCAGCGGAACAATTTCAGATCACAGGACCCGTTCGACCGTAGACGTAACCGCGGGAACCGCTGAGACATGCTATTCCTCCGCCCGGATTATTTATAAGTGAGGGGTCCGCACTGGTCTATAGATGCCTGATGTGGAAGACACTTTCTTCGTATCGGACCGCACTCCTGCTGTACGGTCTCGGCCTGTTCGCGTTCGCCGCCGGCATGTGGAAGATGCAGGAACCCACGACCTGGGTGGCATATGCACCGGGCCGGTTACTCGGGACAGGTCCACTCACTGACGAAAACTGGATGCATGTCGTTGGCGTGATCGAAACACTTGCAGGTGTCGCCCTACTCAGTCACTGGCGGCCATACGTCTGGTCCACGGTCATTGCAGGCTGGTTGACCCTGGTCGCCGCCGCACTCTGGTCCACCGGCCAGTACGTCATGGCATTCAGTTATATTGGACTCGTCCTTTTCGCACTTGCAACCTCGGCAGAAGCCTACCGCGTCCATTTCGAGGGCATCGCCGCATAGAGCTGCTGTAACTGTCCGCATTGGCCGCGTATAATTTGCCGTTAACCGTATGGCCACCACATATTTAACCGCGCACCGCCATCAACTGTATATGATTCTTGGCGTCCAGGAACTCGTCCTACTGGGGATCGTGGCAGTGGCACTCCTGTCCGGCCCGAACGCAGTTCCTGCCGTAATCCGTATCCTGGGACGGTTCCCCGTTTTCCGCGCACCACTGCGCAAAATCGGTCGTATGCTTTCCCTGTACAACACAGTGACCGATACCCGGCACAGTCGGAACACAGCTACCCGGGACTGGTGCCGGCATCGTCCTGACCGTTGACAGAACACCACACAGTTTTACCGGGGATCGTCCCTGGATACGGCGTACATCCTGCTGTTGTCCGGCACGACCACGATCCGGTCGTCTTCACTGGACGCTGGGCACGACTCCCGTTCCTCTACCGGTACAACACCGTCTATCGTCACGTTCTCATGTTCTGGCGCGGGGAACACGGCATAGTAGATGAGCGGTGCCGATCGCTCACTGTTCCCTCCGACACGGTCAAACCCGTCCTCAACGTGTATCGGGCGTTCAAACCGTTCACCGTCATAGTACAGGCATCCGCGGTACCCGGGCATGTCCACGTCCCGTGGCAACACAAATGAATTGGTTACAGTCAGCGTCCCGATCTCCAGTGGCTCCCGCTGTTCTGTATTCACCGCCCCAAAGTCGATCTCCTCCGCGAACGTGGCATCATATGTGGGCTGTGCACCGGCGATATCAATACCGGCCAGCAATACACCAAGGACCACAATCCCGATAACCACGTTCCGCAGGATATCACGTTCCAGGTCCAGCCGGTCATGCTGCTTTGCGTATCCAAGCACGATGAACAGCACCGATGACGCCCCCAGTGTCAGGAAAATAGCGTCACTACTGAACTTGAACGCGCCAAACGTATATGCCAGGAACACGATATACGTCCCGGCCCCAATCACATACATTGCACCGCTCAATAGGCGGTCACGGAAATAACTTCCCAGGGCCACAAACAGGAAAAACGCCAAGAGCAACAATACAGACTTCGTAACCGGTGAGAATTGCTGGATGATTTCGAACCCGAAGTAAAACACTGACGCTACACCCAGAAACGCACCGAGCGCGTACAGCATCGTCGTTACCGATATACCACGTCCCATACACATGCCAGCGGCCTCCACCTATATAAAGGACAGGGAGCTGTTCGATCAAACCCGGACAATCACGTCTATCTCCATCGAAATGGCCAGGATAATGATATAGGGACATACTGAGAAGAACGGGTACGAGCGCCTTGGCCAGGTGCGAAACCATACGGTTTCTGTACCATTGGCAAGGCTTGAACTGGCGTTCAACGCCTTGGCCAGGGCTCGAACCTGGGACCACGACGTGCCTGCGATCGCAGCCTGCGTGGGCAGTCTGCTCGACCGTCTTCCATGGTGGAACACGGTATAACAGCGTCGCGCTCTACCTACTGAGCTACCAAGGCACCTGAATATCGAGCGGAACCGTACTACAGTCCGCCACACTAAGCAAACAGGACCGAGATTTAAAAACTATATTGTCTGTGCCGAACACGTGATCGAGAAAGAAAAAAGAAAGATGAGGGAGGGCAGATGCGCCCTACGATACGCGCCATGTGCCTGTTTCTGTGCCGTTACTGTTCTGGCTGCTCGGGCGTTTCGCCTTCAGGGGGCTGTGGCTGCATCTGCATCTGTGGCTGTGGCGGGTTCTGCAGGTCTTCAGGTTCTGCAGGGAAGATGTACTCGCCGTCAAGCGTCGTGTACACCGATGCCTGCTGTTCCATGTCTTCACCGGTCTGCGGGTTTGCCGCTGACACGGTCACATCGACCCGGTACAGTTCGCCGACATCTGCCTTCTCAACAGTGTCAACGGTGATGTCGGCCTGTCCGCCAGTGATCGTTTCCAGGTAGTTCAGGACGTCTTCCTCGACAGTATCCGTGTCTGCCGCGGTAACGTCTCCTGTCGGCGTTGCTGGTGCCTCGCTCGATCCGCCGAGCACGTAGCCACCGGCAAACGCCAGGCCTGCGGCAACCACGACCGCGAGACCAAGTACCTGTGTCTGCTCCAGATTCTGCATCATTGTACATCCGACTGTTATATCTACGTTTAAAATACTTCGGATGGGGTGGAAATCGCTTTCACATACATTGAAGCATCGAACCGGATATCGCCATACCACCCCATTGTATTACGTTGTATTACGAAAATTTGAGATATACAGAAGATAAAAGTTTTTTAGACCTTTGATTCGTATTTTGAGTGTTCTAAGGGCTTTAATATTATTTTGAGGCAGGAATGAACGATTTTTGCCGATGGTTCCATCGCAATGCTTTATCGTACTATTAACGATTTTTAGCGCCCTGTAAACT
>CAZCWR010000178.1:0-3177 GCA_964502455.1 uncultured archaeon
CAGTCTGAACGCGGGTACGAATCAGACCTTTTCCAGCAATACGACTATTTCTCCGGGGGATGGGACACATACGGTCGTGGCCTGGGCGAATGATACGGCTGCGAACTGGGGGAAGCAGACGGTAACATTCACGACAGATACCAAAGCACCTGCTCTCTCGCCGGATCTGCCGGCGGATGAGACAAATGTGTCCGGAACGTTTATGGTGAATGCGACGTGGAGTGATGCGACGACAAACGTGACGAGTCGGATGTTCAATATTACGAACAGTACAGGGCACAGCGTGTATACGGAGACGTTAAATGATACGGTTGACTCTACGGTTGACCTGAATGGTGACGGAGACTACAATATCAGCTATAATGCAACGGATTTCGCGGGTAATACAAATACGAGTGTTGCTGCTCGGACGATTACGGTGGACAATACAGCACCGGATATTACGCCGCAACTTCCGGTGGATGGTGATACCGTCATCGGGACGTTTACGGTGAATGCGACGTGGAGTGACGCGACCTCCGGTGTTGAGGATATGATGTTCAATGTGACACAGGGTGGTACGTCGTATGCGTCCGGTGGCCTGAATGGGACGGTGGATTCAACCGGTCTCAGTGATGGTGACTATAATATCAGTTACAACGCGACGGACTTTGCCGGGAACACGGATGCGAACGTATCGTATGTGACCGTTACTGTAGATAATACTGCACCAGGTGTGACGGTACATCATCCGACGAATGCGACGTTCGCTGACAACACGGTATGGCTGAACGTGACAGCGGACGAGACGATCGATACCTGGCAGTATCATAATGATACGTGGACCACAAACACAACCTTCTCCCCGAACCGCACCATCAGTGGTTTCAGTGACGGATTGACGAACGTCACGGTGTGGGCGAACGATACGGCCGGTCACTGGAGCAAGGTCGTACGGCACTTTACGGTGGATACGACGCCGCCAGCACTGACACCACAGTTACCTGCTGACGATGCCACTATCGCCGGGAACTTCACAGTGAACGCGACGTGGAGTGATGCGGCGACAAACGTATCGAAAAAGTGGTTTAACATCACGGCCAGTGACGGGACTCTGGCACATGCTGGAAAATTGAACGGGACAGTTGACTCTACGGTTGATCTATCCGCTGATGGTACATACAATATTTCGTATAATGCAACGGACTTTGCCGGGAATATCAATGGAAGTGTATACGCACGGACGATCACGGTGGACAATACGGCACCGACCTTTGCCCAGAACGACACGAACAGCACCGATGCCGGTGCGCATATTGATCACCAGATTCACTGGACGGACAACACAGAACTGCAGGAATACGTGTTCAGCTTCGATAACGGGAGTGGTACGTTCAAGAACGATTCGCTTACGTCCTTCAGTGCAGGAGCGACAAGCACATGGACGAATGTGACCAAATACGTGAACGAAACAGGCGGCACCACGATCCAGTGGAAGGTGTACGCGAACGATACGGCGGGCAACCTGAATGCGTCGGACACGTTCAGTTACACGACTGTTGATGTAACACCGCCGCAGTGGCAGAGTCAGGTGTCGAACGCGTCCCAGATCGAGGCCGGAAGCGCAATCGAACTGGGATCACAGGGACTGGATAAGACAAATCTGTCCTGGGCGACATTGGCCACAAATGAATCAGGGATGTGGGAGAACAAGACGGCGAATTATTCGTCGCCGATGACACTGTACACACAGGATACCTGGACGTGGAGCAACTTCACGTGGGTGAACGACTCGGTCACTGATGATACCACGGTCGGCTGGCGGGTATGGTACAATGACACCAACGGAAACTATGGCACTACCGGTATCGCGACATTTGATGTGCAGGACACGACGAAGCCGACCATCACCACGCTTACACCGAATGACGATGCCAACCTGTCCGGTGCCATTGATGTGAACGCGACTGCATCGGATGACCGGTCCGGGATTAGTACGCTGGAGTACCGGTGGGTGAACGCTACCGGGGACAACCGGACGCTCTGGCGCGACCTGACCGGATCGAACGATACCGGGTTCGATACCGCTGGAAACCTTGCAGATGGCTATTACAACCTGACGTTCCGTGCCACGGACGGGGCCGGAAACACAAACAGTTCCGTGAACATTTCCAACGTGCTGGTAGATAACGGCGCACCTACACTCAATCTGGACCTGACGCTGACGCTGCCGGGAGATGCGGCGAACATATCCGGCACGTTCACGGTGAACACAACGTGGAGCGACGCATTCTCCGCTGTCACCGACCACATGTTCAACATCACGAACAGTACCGGTCATAGCGTGCATACAGGGACATTGAATGACACGGTCGATTCGGCGAATGATCTTGGGGGCGATGGCACGTACAGTATCAGCTATAATGTGACCGATTACGTCAATAACACAGAGGCAAGGGTGAACGCCCGGACGATTACGGTGGACAACACAGTGCCGTCGGTGATGCCACAGCTGCCGGAAGATGGAGTGAACGTATCTGGAACATTTACGGTGAATGCGACGTGGAATGATGCGACCTCCGGTGTCGAGCATATGATGTTCAATGTGACGCAGAGTGGTACGTCGTATGCGTCCGGGAACCTGAATGAGACGGTCGATACAACCGGTCTCAGTGATGGCGACTATAATATCAGTTACAACGCGACGGACTTTGCCGGGAACACGGATACCAATGTGTCGTACGTGACGATCACGGTGGACAATACGGCACCGAACCTGACGCCACGAGACCCCGCGGATGGTGCGGACGTGTCCGGGGAGTTCTGGGTGAATGCGACGTGGAGTGATGCTACGACCAGTATCACGAACCAGATGTTTAACATCACGAACGGCACCGGTCACAGCGTGCATACTGGTACACTCAACGATACAGTTGATTCGGTGAATGATCTCGGTGATGATGGTGAGTACAACGTCACGTACAATGCAACAGATATCCTTGGTAACACCAATACGAGCGATGTGCGGACGATCACGGTGGACAATACGGCACCGAGTATCAGTTACAACCCGTCATCGACAGATGCAGGAGCATATGCGCGGGACTGGATCTTCGTGAACGTGTCCGTGTCTGATGCGCATCTGGATAACGTGACGCTGGACTTCGATGGTACGAACAGTTCATTTGCAAATGCCGC
>CAZCWR010000179.1:0-3095 GCA_964502455.1 uncultured archaeon
GACCGTCTGATTACCCGGCGCCGTGATGTTGAAGGTGGTCGTGATATCTTCGCGGTCGGCCGTCGTCACTTCCCGGTAGACCGGTGAGATATTCCATCCCTGCGGCGTATACGGTGAAACGTTATACGTGACCTCGTCATCAAACGGATGTGCAACTGTGACCTCCAGTGTATCGTTCTCCTCCGGAGACATGTACCGTGGTGCATACGTTGACGCGGTCACGTTGTCAAACACGAATGACTCGAACCGTTGGACACGGCGAACCGTCGAATCGTTGAAGACGACCGTGGCGTTCAATGTCTTCTCCCCGGTATACCAGTCAGACGTGTTGATGTTCGCGAACAGGATCTCCGTTGACGTATTCCGTGTCAGGGCAACGCTGTCGTTTGTACTGCGGTTGATCACGGATCCTGTACTGTTTGTGATCTCCAGCGTCACGTTGGCGGTCTTCGTCTGGTTCTCCCGGTTCCCGACACGGACCGTCGCATTGAAGAACTGTTCTGACTGCTCCAGCCCTTGGGTCTGGGCACCGTCGTACTCGGTCCGGATATCAGTCACTATGACATCCGGCCGCGTATAATGATCCAGCGTGGCATGATCCACCATGAGCGGATTGTCTCCCCGGTTCTCTATCCGGACCAGACAGGAGTCCGTGCCGTTGACCTGTAACTGGTCGCGCAACACCGTTATCCGTGCCTTCTGCGCCGCATCGGTCACATCACGGCTGTGTTCCGCGGTACTCCAGCCGCTTCCGTTCCAGCTCTTTACCCCGAGTTCGGTTTCACCGCCGTTTCCTTCATACACGATATCGAGGAGACTGACTCGGTGGCTGCCCGGGTCACAGTCCCATCCCATGTTCAGGTACTGGCTTTCGTTCACCTGTGCCTCCTGCGCCGGGTCATCCAGGCTGCTACCGGTCGTGGCATCCTGTGTGGACAGGCGGGAGGTGTACGACGTATCATCTATCGTGGCCGTGTCCGGTGTACTGGCGTTTATCCATGCATGAGCCTGGACTTCGATGGTCTTGTTTGCCGTATCGTTGTTGTTGGAGGCACTGATCGTGAGATCATATGTCCTGTTGGCCGCCGCGTCAGCGATGACTGACCAGGATACGTTGGTACGTTCTCCTTTCGCCTGCGATCCAAGCTCTTTCAACGGCTCTGGCACAGTCCATCCTGACGGTACGGTGATTGATGCGTTCACGGCGCTTTCGGATGCATCAATGGTCGCAACCGTGGCATTGATCTGGAATACACGGTCTTCGAACACCTGTCGTGGCCGGAGCACCTCCTCCACGCGCTGCGTCGCAAACGGTGCCACTACCTCCATCGCATCCGTCTCGGTCGTTGCTCCGTCATTCCGGAACGATGCGTTCACGGCGTCCACATTGATATCGTAGTTCCCGAGCTGCCGGTCAGTCAGGTCTACTGAGCAGTTGTACGCGCCGCCGCCATTGTTATAGACACTGGTACAGGAGAAGGACACGCTACTGTTCGTTGCGTGGGTAACGTTCGCTGTGATGTTCGCGTCCGTGACCGCTGTACCGCAGTCATCCGTCACGTCTACGGAGATGTTGATCGTTGAGTCCCGGCTTACTTCTTTCTGGTTCCGTGGCTGGGTTACGTTCGGTGCCAAGTCACCAATGATGGATACGTTCCCGGTATCAGATGCGTTCGCCTTGTACGGGTCTCCGTCCCCGATCTCGGTCCGGAACGCATAGGTCTGGTGGCCGACACCGACACTACATCCCGGATTGAAACTGTAATCTGTGTATCCGGTGTTGTTTACGTCCGCGTCATCGAACTGGATCCACGACCCGGCATCGTTCGTGTCCGTCGTGATGTTGAACCCGAAGTGCGCATGGTCCGGGGAACCGGCCAGTGCGTTCCGGGCCGTGTCATTGATGTCGGCTGACAGAAGTGCAGTACTGTCAGGCTGGCTGTCCGACCGGTTTATGACCGAGTTGTTGCCGATGAACTGGTTCTTCCCAATAGTGACCGGGTCGTATTCGACGTTGTACTGCTGGGTCTTACTGTTCGTACCGTCTCCGCTGACCTCGGATCCGTTAAATATCGCGTCCCACGCCGTCCCCCCGCTGGAGGCGTCACCGGCGTCATGCCCGGACGTGAAGAAGACAGTTTCGTTCTCCGGTGCAGACAGCTGCTTCCACCCTACTATCTCGTACGGATCACTGGACCCGGTCGGCCGCCGCCACACTGTCACGTTAACGTTGGTGTGGAACGACACGTTCAGGGAGTAGTTGAACGTTTCCCCCCACCCCCCAGGATTCGGGGTAACTGTTTCATCTTCCAGGGTCGGCGGGGTTGTCAGGTCGAACGCGTTCGTTTCCGTATCAGTATCATCGAAATAGAACTGGATATCTGTCGCGTTCACCGTCACATCATAGTTCCCGCCTTCCTGCCCGTCCGTACTCCAGACACACTCGTACACACCGTTACCTGCATGCGTCACCGACTCATCATCCCCACAGACATCGAACACACTACTGCTCTTCGTCAAATTAAACGTGATACTGTCCTGTGCACCGGTCACCCGGTTGCCACACGCATCCTCCAGCGTCGCATTCACCGTGATCGTCGAGTCCTCCTGTGAGTCATACTGCTTGCTGTTCCGTGGGTATGTCACGTTGACATCCAGTTCGTCCACGATCGTCAGGTTGAACGTGTCGGATTCGGCCTGTTTCAGCCCGGTTGTCTGTGATTTGTTCACCTTCCACGTCTGGTACCCGACCCCGTACGTACAGTCAGGGGTGAACTCAGTGACATCGAACGACCGGACATACCCTGACGCGTTTGTATCGATCGCTGTCCCGGCATCGTAACTGGTCCCGTCCGTCGTCACATGGAGGGTATGTGTCTCACCGGCAGCAAGCGACGTATCCCGGTCCGTATCCCGGGAAAGCACTGTCAAGTTGGTCCGGTTCGTGACATCAACCGTATCCTCTGTCCCATCCCGATTCACCACGCTGTTGTTCCCGGTGTGATGTGTGATCTCCAGGTCGTTTCGTTCCACGGTAAAGTTGATGGATGCCAGTGAGTTGTTGCTGAACCCTGAGTCGTCCGTCGCATTGAACT
>CAZCWR010000180.1:0-3079 GCA_964502455.1 uncultured archaeon
CGCTCATCTCCGTCCGGCCCGTCAACACAGGGTTCTCGATATCAGGTGCATCAGCGAACACAGCCGTTGCAGCGGACGCATCCATGTAATGCGGCACGAACAGGACTACGAACAGTCCCAGGTAGAGTACGACGAACACCGTACTGTAGCGTCCCAGCTGCTGTCGGAACATGACTGCCATCATACCGGCCACGAACAGCATTAACAGGTTCAGCACGCCGGTCATCGCAAGCGTCAGCTGCATCCCTGTCCCGGTCATCCCGTCCAATACCCACAGGACCCCAGCGAACAGCGCTGCCGCCCCGATGGCCGCACCCAGCGACAGGGCACCCTCCCGACGATCACCCTGCCAGATCCGGTACCCACAGACCACCAAATGCAACACAAGGATACCACCAGCCACGATCAGCGCAGCCTGCAACACCCTGGCCAGCATGCCACTCCCCATAAACGCAACATCCAGCAGGAACGCCTCGATCACAGATTCAAACAGATACACCGTCAAGACAATAGTATACAGTGCTAGCCACGAATACCGTTGTACGCACTGAACCTGCTGCATATCAAACGAAATATCCATAGGTACCGGTAGTACCACCTCCCATATAAAAGTTGTACAGACAGCCGGATATCACACCTAACCAGACGTTACTGATACCGTGGCCAGCGAAAGAAAAAAGTGGACGCAACCGCCACATTACTGGGCGGACGCGTTTGCCTGCTGACCGATCACTGACTCAGCATCCTGCTCTGTCGTCGCGGTACCGTTGTCACCGGCCGTCGCCTCCGCATCCTGATCGATATTACTTTCTGCGTCCTGATCGAACACAGCGTCGCCACCAGTATCACTACCTGTCCGGTTCTCAGTATCGGGCTGTGACGTGTCTGTACCGTCCTGTCCGTCAGTGTCAGCCATCGGGTTCTGGAACGTCAACGGCCCGATGTTAACCGTCGTGTCCTGCTCCACATTCGTCGTGGACTCCTGTTCGACAGACGTGTGCTGCTCGGTCTGTTCCGTATCACCCTGTTCGCTCTCGGTCACGGTCCGTTCATGACGCGTTTCTGTCTGCTGTCGTTCGACTGCTTCATCCGACTGTTCGGCTTCCTGTGGTGCCTCACCGCCGGACAGCAACACAACAATCCGTCGCAGCTCTGCGAGAATCTGCTCCAGCAACGCGACAATCCGGTCATCACTGGTGTCAACCTGGGTTTCATCCGCCTGCTGGGCCTCGGTCGGTGTACTGTCACCAGTAGTACCATCCTGCGTGTGTACCTCTGCGTTCTGCTCGATATCCGAGTTCGCTTCCTGGTTTACCGTTGCATCTCCGCCGTCCGCATGCGCTTCAGCGTCCTGATCGATGTTCGAGTCCGCTTCCTGGTCAACATTCGCCTGCGCCGCCACCAGTGACACCGGCAGCACCATAAGCGTGACCAGGGTAACAGCGGCCATACGCGTGTTGTTCATTGTATCACCGTATAGCCCTCCCATGCAGTGCTTTAAACCCAGACCGGTATTACCAGACACCCAAATACTGTTACTCTCACAGCATCCGCGCCACCCCGAACTGGTACGACACCAGCAGAACAACGAACCCGCCTCACCGCCACCATTTATCCTTTTAAATCCTCGAACAACAACTACACACGGCAGAACACCCTACGGCTATTCTAAGAAGGTTCCGCGTAAGCGGAGACCACCGAAGCGTGGTCCGATCTGCCAACTGGATCGCCAGTTGCGAGGGTAGCCAAGTGGCCAAAGGCGCAGCGTTGAGGGCGCTGTCCCGTAGGGGTTCAGGGGTTCGAATCCTCTCCCTCGCATTTCCTCGTTTTTCTCGGAAATGCTCGGAACTGTAATCTGCTTCGCAGAATCCAGCACCTCTCCTCTTTGCGGAGATTCGATAGGAGAAACCGTTTCGACGGTTTCGAGTTCCGAATCCTCTCCTTCGCAGCATTTCGTGGAGCGAAATGCTGCTCGAAGCAGCGTACAGCGCCTGCTTCGCCTCGCACTTCTCCGTTTTCCAGTCGCGGCAGTGAATTCTACATTTTCTTCCCTTCAGGGCGCGAACGCAGCAATTTCTCGGTATTTTATAAAGTTTCGTCTGTATAGCGGCTTTTATGCGAAAAATCATTGTACTTACAGCAATCTTCCTGCTTGCTGTATCGCTTTGTGTGGCGGCAGGCGGGGAGAAAACCGAGAACGGCGAAGACGTGAATATTGTGAAAGAGAAGAAGAAACTTGCCGGAGGCGGTGACGATGATAGGAAAGGATGGAAAGAGGTAACACTTCCGGGTGCCGCCCGTGACGGTGGCAAGACTGTTGGTGCTGGACAGGTTACAGAAATCATCGAACTCACTGGGAACGGCGATGGTAACGGTGATGAAGTAAGTGAAGCGGCGCATGAACTAACCCACGTCGTACAGCAAGGTGAAGCACGGAAAGGACGCAACCCGCAGACCGGGAAAGAAATCAAGATTCCAGTGGCAGATGCCGAAGACCCAGATGGGACGGTTGAACCCTATGTGTGGGTCATAGAGAACGCCGACGATACGGCGCAGGAAGAACTAACCGTTGCGTTCGAGAAGTACAAGCGCACCCACTAACACCGAACCACGTGAACACTGGTTCGGCCATCGGTCTTTCTCTTATGTTCTTCTACGCCAGACTATCATAACTCCGCCGCCAACGATGAGGACAGCGACACTCGCAGCCGTGTATGTGGTGAAGCAGAAGACGAGTTGCCACAGCACCAGTAACGGCAGCGGTAGGTCTGACTCTGCCTGTCCGACGGCGATGTTGGGCGCGGCGTAGTAGGGTATCATGGTGACGCGGATACTGCCGTCGTCCAGCCCGGTGGCGGAGAGGAGTGGCGGTGCAAGCACTGCTTCGTATACACCAGTGTTTTCGTCGCCATCCACCGTGTAGTGCGGTGGCGGCGACCAGTCCAGAGCGGAGACTGCAGCCGTGACGGAACAGGGTACTCCCGTCGTCGAATAGGACCTGTAACAGTCTCAAACTCAACACTCTTCTCGTACAACAGATGTACCACCACACAAAGTATATACTCAGAAAATATACTGT
>CAZCWR010000181.1:0-2727 GCA_964502455.1 uncultured archaeon
CACCCCTATCGAATCCCCGGCGTACATCCTGGGTCGTATCACAGAACAGGATGCACTGATCATCACCATCGACAGGTTGCTCTACGACCACCTGGTGGTTCAGGAATCCCACGCTGTCAACTGGTGTCCGGTTGACAACGTGCCTGACGCTGTCCCGGGCCTCGTCGTAGATGATGCCTTCGTACACGCCTGATGCATCGTGGGTGGTGATGCGCTGACCATCAGTCAAGACGGTCTCCGGTCGTGTACGGTACTCCTCCAATCGTTGCTGGAGTTCGCTTCCGGTCCGTTCCGTGATGCCGGAGATGTCCTGTGTCGTCCCGTCCCCAACGGTTATCCGCGTATCAGATACCGTTTCCATCTGCCCGAACGTCCCCCTATAGGGGTCGATCATGATCTCGTCGTCATCGTCCTGTACCGTGATGAACCCGTGCACCATGCGGGGGGACTGTGTCATCACTTCATAGAACGTTGGATCAAGTCCTGCCTGGTCGGCAACGGTGTAGTTGAACAGTGCCAGTTCGTAACAGTTGGCCTGTCCCTTGACTTGGTTGGGTGACCGCAGTACCGTTCCCTGTTCAAGTGCACCGCCGATCCCGTATTCGAAATCATTGCCAACCTGGTAGAGTTCCTGTGCCGGATCATCTGCCTGACATATGTGTTCAACGGCCGTATCAAGCGTTACCGGTTCAGGCATCGGTTGTCGCCCCTATCAGAGGAGGTCGCCGCTGAACGAGGACCCATTATATCCGTCATCCACGTCACCGGGAGCACCTGGACTGGTTTCCTGTGCCGTTGTAGTCGGTGCCGTCGTGGCCGGTTCGTCCACCGTATACAGTCCGACCAGACCCACGTCATCACTATCCAGGTCAGATGACAGTCCCAGCTGGTCACCGTACTCGTCTGCCGGGAGGTCGGGTGCAAAGTATTTCGTCGTAATCCTGTTGGACGACACGTCAAGTGCGTCCTCAAGGTAACTGTCCACGCTGTTCCGGGTATCTTCAGGTGTCGATCCCACACCGACTGCAACGTTGTCTACACCGTACTGCTCCTGTACGGCCTGTTGAAATGATTCAAGGTCTATCTGCTGTTCGTCATCCATCAATCTCACCGCTGGCCTGCGTCCTGTTTACCAGTTTCTGCGTGTCATCGTATTCGCCGAATGCCGGGTACGCGGTCCTGTCGTCTGCTTCACCGGCGATGGCAAGGAATGGTTGATACAGGTCTACACTGTCCTTCCAGTTGGTCCAGAGTTCGACAGTATAGTCACCGAATGTTTCCGTATCAACTCCGAGGATTGCCTGGTAGTCCGCCTGCTTTACTATGTCCCTGTACGTTGCAAGCAACTGTTCCCGTGAGGCGTGATGTGGGTCAGCAGTGACTTTATCCGGTTGTGTTAGTCCCATCCGCTCTTTTGCCGAGGATGACAGCGCCTGCAGACGTGAACTGCCTGGAGTACGGTAGTGGGAGACGCCATGGATTTCACTGTCCTGCCACAGCTTTTCCAGTGCATCCTGTTGCATGTCACCGTCGAACGGGTCGACCTGGTCGTCGTCCAGGAGGTAGAAGTCGTCTGATGTCAATGCATCGGATCGGTCAGTACCTATGGATCCAATGCGAGACCCGATAACATACGTAGCTGTTCCTGCCCCGACCAGGGCAGTCACCACTACGGGGTCCGATGCACCGAGTATCGCTACCCCAGCAGTACCGGAGGCGGCGCCGGCAGCCACGGGAATGACCTGTGACTGTTTCTCCGATTTTTGCTCGTTGTACTGTACCTCTTCAAAGCCTACTGGGCGACGTACGTTTGATGAATCTCTGGCACCTATATCGTCTGTATACTGATCCACTATATCAGGTTCAGGTGCATTCCTGGACCCTGATTCACTGAGTATCCGCTGAATATCCTCCCTGCACCAGGCATAGCATACAACCATTAAAAAATTGATACGTCGCGAACGCTCTACTGTGAACAATCTGAACAGGGATCGATCCGGGGAATGCCTTCCACAACCCTTTTTAGCCGCTGATGTGACTGTACTCTATATGGGGATAATCGACACGGTCAGGAAGAGACTGGCGCAGTGGAAGCACCGGTCACAGGGATCGGACAACTCGGAGACGGATGAGGAAGAGTTTGAGGTCGAGGAGATGCTGGATATGGACGGCTGAGGACCAGTTACGGTTTACCAGTTACTTTGCGGCGTTCCCAAAATCGTGTTCTGTCCAGTCCGGGGTCACCGACGCACAGATATCAGGGGCGGCGAAATATTCCTTCCACCAGGTATTACGTGGGTTGCTGGCAGCGTCAGTGACGTTCGCCAGGTTGCAGGTGCCTGCGCCGCGATTGGCAGCAGCTACACCCAGTTCGAAGCGTTCACGGACAGCTGCGCTGGCATCGTCTGAACTGGGGGTTTCAACGACCGATGAGTTCTGGAAGTATTTGCATAGGATATCACGGCACATCTCCGCGTCAAGTTTCTGACCTGCCTGTAGTCGGCATTCATGGACGTTGAAACAATGTGCACCATCTTCACAGTAGGTGTTGTATCCGGATCCTGCGCGTTCCCCTGTTATCCGCCCGTCTCCGTTACCATCCACAGAAAGCCGTTGTGTACAGTATTCTACCGCGGCTGTTACTGCTTCAAGTCCTGAACCACGCCTCCAGTGAGTGCAGGGTTCCTGACATTGTGACACGTAGTACGGCTCTTCATAACATGGTTC
>CAZCWR010000181.1:2737-2991 GCA_964502455.1 uncultured archaeon
GTGTGTATTTGGGGATGTTGTTGGTGAAAACAGTGAGAACACCCCTGTAGCAGATATCAGCAGTACAAACAGTACCAGTACGTGTCTCAGATTTAATGATACAAGGTATTCACGCATACCCCGCAATTGTGTTCTGTTCCTCATAAAACCCATTCCCTCATGAAAGACACCTCTGAGAACAAGCGGTACATAACGTAGATATAGACGAAAACAGGCGGCGGAACCTACTTACGACACGATATCTTTCACGGTCT
>CAZCWR010000182.1:0-2986 GCA_964502455.1 uncultured archaeon
ATCATCCAGGACGGTGAAACGTGGCGTGTGCTAGAGGTGAACGCCACGCCCGGATTCAAAGGGTTCTACCGGGCGACCGGTCTCAGTCCTGCGCCGTACATTGCACAGCAGGCGATCGAATGGGTCGGTGGCACGGTCAATCGCCACCAGGTCAAAGAGATCGCTGGCGTTCTGGATGATTCCGATCCACGCCACATGCCGCAGCCCGCGCATCCAGGGGCGGATGAGCAGATGATCATCGGGTTCACGGAGAAGGTGGTGGTCGGCGGGACCAGTGGGACGGAGACGGTTGTCGCGAAAGCGGATACCGGGGCGAAACGGACCAGTATCGACCTGGATCTTGCGTCACGGATCGGGGCGGGACCGATTACCAGTCGGACCCGGGTACGGACCGGCGCAAAGAAGACTGGCAAGAGCCGACCGGTTGTGGACCTTGTCGTGGGTATCGGCGGGCACTGGCATACGGTCTCCGCAAGCATCGAGGACCGGACGCACATGAGCTATCCGGTATTGCTGGGTCGGGACATCCTACAGCAGTATCACGTGGATGTGACACAGCGCTCTGAGGAAGATGGGCGTATGGAGGAATAGCGCGGTGGCTAACCGTGGCAGGTTTCCTGCCAGTGTTCAGCGCTCCACCCGGTTATGACGGTATGGCGTCGGTAACTTCCTGCCGTTCCTGGATAATGGTCCGGAACCGTTCACGGTCTGATTCGTCGAAAATGTCTGCTGCTTCCTGTTTCAGGAAGTACAGGCCGAGGAGGAGTGTGAGTTCGTCCCGACTGTAGTTGCGTACGGTTTCGTCGGTGTGTCCATCAAGACCGAACTCGTCGTTGATCATCTCTGCCAGTACATCTTTCTCGAACTGTACGGCGTCTTCCGCGTTGAAGAGGCTGTCGGCGACGACCTTTTTCAGCAGGGCGCTCCGTTTCATCTCCAGCATACGCCGACCTTTCTGTGTCGGACGGTACCCGATGATAAGGTTCCGGCGGAGTTCCTCCGGGTTGATGATCGAGCTGGTGAGGAGGCTGTCACTGTGCATCCTGTCGATGTGTCTGCCAACGGTCTGTAGAGCGATGTGGTCCGGGAGTGGTAGCCGGTCACGCTGTTCTTCAAGCATCCTGTGCAACTGCTTCTTCCACACTGGACGGTCTGCAGCAGCCAGACACTTCAGGATGCTGTAGTCGATGGTATCAATCATGGTTCTCCGAGCAGTGACAACCCTCCTTACGTTTAAATGCAGATGCCGAGTTGTCGGTTCCAGTAACATGAAACGATGTGCGGTACAGGTGCTGTATGTCAGTCATTCCAGATGTCCATTGGAATGGAATGTGTCAGTGGTATTTTGTACGCAGGACGTTGCTGTTTCATGATAGTAGCGATGGAGCAAGTTGTCACGATTAATGTGCATCGGGTGTTCCGGGTAGTTCTTCTCGGCGTAGGCTTTGTGCCACTGCTCGTGCTGGTTGTCCGGGGACAGACTGGGTGGCTGCTCCTGGGATACACCGCACTGTTCACCGGAAACGTGATATGGGCGGCCGAGAGCATGTTCCCTATCCCGGTACTGACGGATGTTTATATCGCGGTGAGCGTGCTGGGTGCCAGCCTGTTCTTCTTTATCTCCGCGTACAGCAACCAGCGAAAGATGCAGGAACTGGAACAGCGGTTGCGGGAGACCGGTGAGGTGGTCGTCGGATGATCGTCCGCGTGCTGCTGGCCGCTGGTGCGGCCCTCCTGCTTGCCGCGGCATGGTACGGGGTCCAGAACTACCGGGCCACCCGTCACATCTCCAACTACTGGCTGTTCTTCTCCATCGCGATGATCGCCGGTGGCGGGGTATGGACCCTGTCACTGGTGGAGATAACCGAAGGCCGGAAACTTCCAGTCAGTGACGTGCGGCAACCACTGATCATCGTCTTCTTCACACTGCTGGTTTCAGCAGGGATTGCCCGCCTCACCACCGATATCGGCGACACTATGGACTGGCCGGACACACCGTGACAGCACGGTATCAGACAGGTGAAATCATCCGCCACTATTAAAACTGTAGAGGAACCAGTATATAGGGATGGGCAAAGTACGCATCGAGTTCTCCGAGGACGAATGGGAGGAACTGAAAGACGACCTTCCGGAAGACGTCGTGGAACGCGCAGGAGCAGCAGAAGAACTCTTCTTCCTCGAACCGTCACGAGAGATTATCGTCTCCAACCCGGAAGAAGACACGTTACGAAACCTGTCCCGCGTCGCACACATGGAATCCTCGGCCGACGGCCTGTACAAGTTCACCGTCAACCAGATGGATCTCTGGAACTCGGACCTCGACATAGAAGAGGCCAAAAACATATTTGATGAACTGCTCCCACGCGAACACCCGACATTTACAGAGTGGCTGGAACGGACATTCCACCGCAAAGAAATCTTCTCCATCAAAAAGGAGGGGCCGTTCTACGTACTGGTCTCCGAGGACGAGGAACGCATGGAGTATGCCCGGCAACTCGACGATGTCGAGGAAAACCTGGTCACGGAGATCACCGACACGAAGTCGCGGATCAAGTCCGGGTCCAAGTCCCGGGCCCGCATCAAACAGGCACTGCTGGACAAAGGCTACCCGGTTTCGGATGAGTACGCGTTCAAAGAAGTCGATGAAACACTGGATATCGATCTGGATATTGATCTGCGGCCGTACCAGGAGACCATGCTGGAGAAGGCATGGGACATGAAAGCGGTCGTGCTCGCGAACCCGTCCGGTTCCGGGAAGACGGTCACCTCCATCGCACTGATGTGCAAGGTGGACGCGCCCACGCTCATCATGGTGCCACAGCGCTCCCTGATCCAGCAGTGGAAGGACGAGATCGTGGATAAGACCACGGCAACGGAGGACATGATCGGGGAGTACCACGGTGATACCAAGGAGCAGAAAGCGATCACCATCGCGACATATCATGTTGTATCACAGAACCAGGACGTGTTCCGCCGCGACTGGGGG
>CAZCWR010000183.1:0-2960 GCA_964502455.1 uncultured archaeon
GCAGGAGAATCCGTGGGAGGCGGAGCACGTCGCTGATCTCGTGGAGCACTGCATTGCTGGCGGTGTAAATCCGGCGGATATCGCGGTCATCGCGCCGTACGACGACCAGGTGGACCGGATCGGCCGGCTGGTGGACAATGATGCGGTCGAAGTCAGGACTGTGGACGGGTTCCAGGGTCGCGAAAAGGAGGTCGTCATTATATCATTGACGCGGAGCAACGAACAGGGTGTGATCGGATTCCTTGAGGATACGCGCCGCCTGAACGTGGCATTGACGCGTGCGAAGCGGATGCTGATCGTCGTCGGTGACGCGGATACGGTGACCGCGCACGACACCTATGAAGCATTCGTGGACTATATTGCAGGGCAAGGGCATCGTGCCAGAATCAGGGATGATTGAACGAGCGCGTGCAGGAACAAGGTTTATAATCCAGCGGCAGGTGTGATTACGTATGGTTCTGTCCAGTCTGCCGGTTGCCGTGGAGGGGTTGAACCTGTACGGGTTCCTGCTCCTTACTGCAAGTTCCCAGCTCCTGGGCGGGGCTATCGCCTACATCTTTCTTAGCAGGGTGGAGGCGCAGGAGAAGACCATCGGGTTCATCGCGTTCGTGTTGATGGGGATCGTGGCGTTTTATGCCAGCCAGTTTATCGCCAAACAGCTGGGGACGCTGCTCCTGTTCTTTTTGGGACTCGGCGGCGCCTACATGGTTCACTCCTTCCTCATGCAGCACGCGGATGTCAGTACCGCGATGGGCATCTTCTCGATGATCGGCATCCATGAAATCATCGAAGGCCTGTTTGTTTCCGGGATGTTCCTGCTCGATCCGCAGATCGGGATCGTGAGCGGACTGATGATTGCGCTCCACGAAGTGCCGGAAGGAATGGTGACCGGACTGCCGTTCTTCCTTGATGGCGACGTCAGGAAAGGATTCATCTTCATCCTGATCAGCCTGGCCGCCTACGTGATAGCGGGAAGTTCACTGGGCGCAATAGGAATGGGGATGAGCAGAAATGTTCTCCACTATATCGATGCGTTCGCGATCGGCGCGATCGTGGCACTGGGCATCGTTGAGCTACAGATGCTCAGGAAACCTTCTTGAGCACACTGTCATGGTGCAGATGGATAGCATCCTCGGTGATATTAGGGTCAGTTAGTACCGGTGTATAGTCCGCCACGTGTTTCGGGTTGGGATGGCCGTCAAGACAGTGGGCCCCCATCCCCGTCCCGTTGCCACGTATCGTATCGTCCTCGTCCACTCGTGCATAGTAGTATACGTCGACCTTCCCCGTATCGTGGTGTTTGATCACCCGTCTGTCATGGACGATATAGTTGCAGCCGTCATCTCCTTCATACACCGTCTTATGGTACTCCGTGTTCACCACCTCCCCTTCGTATCCGCAGGCGAACTTGCCGACCTGGCGTTCCAGTTCCACTTCCACCACTTCGTCAGCCTTGCCGGTGCAGGACGGCGAACCGTATCCCATCTGAGAACCCAGCAGGGCGACACCGACGACCAATAAGAAGACCGTAACTATCGTAACTGTACGCCTCTCCGCCATCCTGGACAGAACGCCTGCCGCCTGCAGTCCCATCGCGTTCATTAATAAGACACCTTCTTGATACTATAAAGCTATGCAGCTGCCGGAATCCGTGACCGTCACACGTGCCGTCTTTGCGTTTGCCGTGGCCGTCCCACTTCTCCTATCACTGCATCACGCCCAGGACACGGAGGGAACGTTCGTCCAAACCGGTTCCGCACAGGACCCGCTAAAAGTAGGGACACCGGTGAACGTCTACGCCGACGGGTCAGCACTGGGACTGGCACTCAACGAAATCAGCATCAACAAGTTCATCGAGATGTACTGTTACGAACCGATGGGCACCAGCGGGGAACAACTCCTGATCACCAACATCAACATCACCAACACCAACGACACGCCCCATCCCCTCACATTCGACAGGTTTCTGGTCGTCGACGCCGCCAACACCACCTACCCGGCAGACAACGATACACGACTCTACCAGGGGCATCACGGGCTGCTGGACCGTCCATTCCCCACAAACGGGCATATAGAGCCGAACACGCAGAGAACCGGCGACCTGGTCTTCGCTCTCCCTGAAAACGTCACTCCCGCCAAGCTTGTGTACAACGGTACTGTGGAACGTATCACACTGAATATTCCCTGACTCTGACTCCAACCAGCGCGCAGGCCCCGTAAATGCTATTCACACTGCTCTCGCCACCGCTGCATCCCGCCCTCAACACTGACCGCGTCGTATCCGTGTTTCTCCAGCACCTGTGCGACACGCTCGCTGCAGACACCGGACCAGCAGATGACGTACACCGTGTCCGCATCCGGGATGTCCGCCACCATGTTTTCGAGGTTATCGTATGCCCTGTACGGGACGTTCGTGACGGTGCCGTTCCCGGGATCAATATGGTTCGTCTCGAAATCACTTGGGTCGCGGACATCAATGATCGTGACTGCATCCCTGCTGTCGATACGGTCCTGCAGCGCGGCGGGTGTGATCGTATCCATAGTGTGACATACCCCTCCACTGTTAAAGCAGTCAGGGATAGACCGACAGGTTTAAACGGCAGCAGCGCTGTGACTGGTACATGGGACTGTGGAGCAGGGACGGAGACCACGGCGGCCGGTTTGCGCTTGACGACGAGATCCGGCGGAAAGTGGATGGCATGAGTAACAAGGACGAGGCCATCGAGCTGCTGGATGTCCTTGGCAAAAACCAGGAATCGCTCGAACATGCGATAGACGCACTCGTTGCGCTGGACCGGGCCGGGGCGTTCACCATGTTGCAGGCGTTCGCAGAACATGATACGGACGTTGATACGGCGGACTGGTCTTCCGGCATCCAGCAGGCCCACAGCCTGTTACAGCTTGCTGACCAGCTGGATACGGCAATGCTGGCGACGCTAGCCGACCAGCTCCCGGACGGC
>CAZCWR010000184.1:0-2943 GCA_964502455.1 uncultured archaeon
TGATCTGTTCGATCTCCCGTTTCTCCTGCTTGATCTGGTCGACCTTCTCCTTGAAGTCGTCGTATTCCTCCTTGAAGTTGTCGTATTCTTCGATGGCACGCATGTTGACGTTCCCGAGGTCCTGCATCTTGTTGATGGTCTTGGTCCGCTTTGTCTTCAGGCTTTTCAGCGAGGAGTCCATATGCTCCTCCACATTCTCCTCGTCCATGTCGTCCAGTTCGTTCCGGTCCCGCTCGATATTATCCAGTTCGGCCTCGAACTTGGCGCGCTTCTTCTGATCCCGACCGATTGTGTTCCGCAGATTATTGAGTTCTTCCGCGGTCTCCTTGCGTTCCTCCTTCAAGTCGTGCAGCTCGTCCCGGAGCTCTTTGCGTTCCTCCTTCAACTCCTCGGAGACTTCGGACGCTTCCTCGGCTTCCTGCTCCTTTTCTTCCAGCAGCTGTTTCAGGTCGGCGAGTTCGCTCTGTAGCTGCGTGATCTGCTGCTCCAGTTCCTCCTTCTCGGCCTTCTTTTTCTCCGGGTTGAAGGACGGTGCCTTCTTCTTGGATTTCCGTTTCCGCTTCTTGGTACCACCGGTCATGGCACCACTTTTCCGCATGATGTCGCCGTCCAGTGTGACAGCCCGCACCCGTCCCGCCTTCTTCAAACTTTCCAGGTCCTCGGCGACCAGCGTGTCGCCGAACACGTAGTTGATCGCGGTCTCGTATTCCCGGTCGTAGTCGATCAGGTTGATCGCGAAATCGATGACACCCGGCTGCTTCACGGCTTTCACCGCGTCCCGGGACTTGCTCCTGCTGTCCACCTTGTCCATCGGCAGGAACGTGGCCCGTCCCTTCCCCGTTGATTTCAAATGGTTGATGCACTCGGTCGCGGTCTGCTGCGAGTCCACCACCACGTTCTCCAGCCGTTTCCCGGCCGCGGTCTCTACCGCCACCGCAAACCGGTCGTTGTAATGGATTAAATCGGCCACGGTGCCGTACACGCCGGCCTTGTTCTGCTGCATCACAGCCTGCACTGCTTTGCCGCCGACCTGGGACCGCTGCATGTTCTTGTAATCCTTCAGCATCTCCTTGATGTCCTTGATCCGCTCCTTGTTATTCGCGATATCGTTCTTCTTCTGCTGGATCTTGCCCTTGATGTTCTCGAGTTCCCGGGTGATGGTCTGGTCCTGGCTTTCCTCGATCTCTTCCTCGATCGCTTCCAGCCGGTCCTCCCGCTGCTCGATCTGCTCGTCCAGCTCTTCCACTTCCTTTTCCAGCTCCTCGATCTCTTCTTCGCCTTCATCGGACAGGTTGTCCAGCTGGTTCTGGATCTCGTCCTCCCGCTTCTGCAGGATCGCCGCCTTCAACACGTCCTTCCGCTCCTCCAGCTCCATATGCGTCTCGGCATCCTCCTTGTCCTGCTCCAGCTGATCCAGCTGATCCTCCTTCAATTCTAACTTGAGTTCAAGCTGCTGGAGGGTGTCCTCGGTCTCCTCCAGTTCCTCCATTGCGCTATCTTTTTTCTCATCGTACGCGGCGATCCCGGACACCCGGTCGATCGCTTTCCGCCGTTCAACGGCCGTCTGCTTCACGATCCCGGTCACCTTGCCCTGTCGCACAACGTGGTAGCCGTCATCGCTGAGGTTCGCCAAGTCCATCACCTTATCGATCTTCTTCCGCTTACAGTTCGTCCCCATGAACCGGTACGTGGAGTAGCCGTTCCGCTTCACTTTCCGCCCGATCTTGATCTCCTCAACGCCCTTGTCCTCCGCATCCAGCAGCTCATCGAACGTGCCGTCCGGATTATCAAGATACAGTGTGACTTCGGCGGACTCGGCGGGCGTGCCGTTCTCCCCGCCGTTGAAGATCAGCTGATCCATCTTGTCCGCACGCAGATTGGATGCCCGGCGCCCCATCACGAACTGGATCGCCTCCTGGATATTCGACTTCCCGGACCCGTTCGTGCCGACGATAGCGGTCAACCCGGGGTAGAACGGGACCGCGGTCTTCCGCTGGAAGGACTTGAACCCCTCCATCGTAATCTTATTGATCTGCGTCGTAGCAGGCACCCTCTATTATCGGTCACAATGCCGCACTGTTCTCGTAGAACAGTGCTCGAACGTACTTCTGCCCGAAGTACGTGAGTTCCACCGGCGCACCAGCGCCGGTGCCGCTAGCTGCTTGGTTTGAGAACACGGTGTGTGATGCATCAATACACTTTATATAAAGGGAGGGCTGCATAAAAATGTTCCGAGGAAGCAGTACGTTTCAGAGGTTATTCTGGCTGATCGGTCTCTTTCTCGACGTGGTACCATTCGCCTTCCCAGGTCAGGACGTATTCGAACGTGGCTTTTACGGCGATCAGGCCGATGATTGGGAGGACCGGGATGGCCAGAAAGACGTTCCAGCCGATGAACGGGATGTCGTGTACGCGATGGTCGCGCCATGACAGGAGTGTGACCACGGTTATGAGGGAGAGGAAGGGGAGCAGGAAGATGGTTTCCAGGCTGAACAGGAGCAGGATGGCGAACTTGGGGACGAGGAAGAGGAGTGAGATCATCGCCAGTACGGTGATGATTGCCCGGACTGTTGAGGTGACGCCGCGAAGGCTGCGGTTGTGGTCGTATCCGCCAACAAGGGTTTTGTGGATGATCTGGACCATGCCGATCGCCCAGCGTTTCCGCTGGTTCCAGAAGTCGCGCCACGTGTGCGGTGCCTCCATCAGGTTGGTGCAGCCGGCGTGCTGTCTGGCTGTAACGCTGGCACGGAATGCTTTGTGCCGGAAGTCGATATCCTCTGTCAGCATGTCGTCGTATCCGCCGGTACGCTCCCAGACGCTGCGTGTCATGATAACGGAGGAACTGGTCACGTTTTTGAACCAGGTTATCGCCATGAACGTGTTCGCAATACTGGATAATGCCCGCTCACAGTAGCTGAATGCCTCGATCCTGCCGGTCGGGAT
>CAZCWR010000185.1:0-2852 GCA_964502455.1 uncultured archaeon
GAGCGTGTCACGAAGTCCGAGTTCCTGGTCGAACGTGTTGTCCGCGATGGTCTGCGTGATGACCACATTGGTCCGGTCAGTCCGCCGGATGTGCCGCCCGTCGCTGACACCGGTGGACGCCACCTCCTGGATCATGTCCAGTCCATCGTCTGTGGGGACGCCGACCACTAATGCAAACTGTGACTCGCCGTCGTGCCGCACCGGCTGGCTGGTCTGGTAGTAGCCGCCCACGATATCAACGCCGTCCGCACGGGCGACCACGGCAAGGTCGTCATCCGTCAGGTCGGAGGCAACGACCTGCACCTTGTCCGCACCGATGGACTCGAACTCATCCACGATCGCTCCCTCCAAGCCCTGCCCCAGTGACACCAGTCCGACCACGGCAGCGATCCCGATGAAGATACCGATCACGGTAAGCCATGACCGGCGCTTCTCGTTGAGAATGTTGGACAGGGATAGCCGTAGGAGCTGGAGGTACATGGCCTAGCCTCTCCGTCGACGCCAGAGCACCACACCGGCAATCAGGACGATGACCGCAAGCAGCACCAGATACTGCATCCGGCTGCTCTCACCGGCGTACCCGTACGTTTGCAGCATCTCCTCACCGTACAGCGGCAGGCGGACCTCCTGGACCGCTTCCGCCTCCTGTCCCTGCGCGTTCACGTACGATACCTGCACCGGGACTGTAAGGTTGCCCTGTCTCCCGTTCACGTACAGGTCGAAGTCCGCAGTCTGGTAATCATCCGGGATCATATCACCCACATACACGTCAGACGTGGACAGGACCTCATAATCGTCTGAATCCGGTAGTTCCACCGCAACGAACCGGGCCTCACCGTTCCCCCGGTTCACGACCCGCAGATTGAGTTCGCCCCGCGTCCCGGCGGTCCGGATATCCGTCCGCTCCACGCCGATATCAATGTTCGACGTTCCACCGACGACAACCCCGGTTGTCTGCTCCTGCGTGAAACCGTTTCCCGCGATGTTCTCATAGTCCAGTTCCACGGGTAGCTGGTACACACCGCGGTCCGCCTCCTCATCCACGAACACGCGGTACGTCACGTTCGCCGCGTTACCACCATCGATCCGCTGCACCCGTTTCCGGGAGGCGTCCGCGACGGCAAGCGGCAGATCCGCCAGATCAAGGTCGACATCAATATTCTGGAACTGGGTGTTCGCAAGGTTCCGGAGCGTGACCGTCATCTCGTTCGTCGATCCCGGGGACACCCGTTCCGGGAAACCAACCATGTCCACGATCAACGCCGTATCATCGTCCCGTACCTCAACCGGCAACCGGTGCGTGCGCCGTGCACCGGTATTATCCCGGCTGGTCCAGAACGTGAGCTCCTCGTCACCGGACACCGCGGACCGGTCCACGAGAACGTTAAGACGGAACGAGTAGCCCTCCCCTGCCTCGATGGACCGGACACGCCACTCACTGCGCTCCCCCGCCTTCACCGAGAACGGGAATTCCTCATCGAACGCGACCGTCACGTTCTCTGCCTCCTCTGTCCCGTTATTGAACACCTTGAACCAGACATTCGCGTACTGCCCGGTCTGTAACGGCTCTGGCTCCGACACCATCTTCTCCACCGTGATCTCCGGCGTCTGTGCTGCCGCTACACCGGCAAACAGAAGTATCAATACCGTCATCACCATAACACGTGTCAGCTGTTTCATCACCTGCTCACCTCATCCTCGTCTGTTCCGTTCGCATCTGTATCATCTGGTACGTCTCCCTCCTGCATGGTACCGTCGCCATCTTCAACTATGACCCCGTCTGTAATATTAATGATGCGGTCCGCGTAGTCCGCGTCGTGTGGGTCGTGCGTCACCATCACGATCGTCTTCCCGTCATCGTTCAGTTCCGTGAGCAGGGCCATGATCCGGTCCCCGGTCTCCGTGTCCAGGTTCCCGGTCGGCTCGTCCGCCAGGATGATGTCCGGATCGTTCGCCAGTGCCCGGGCGATAGACACTCGCTGCCGCTGCCCGCCCGACAGTTCCTTGGGCCGGTGGTCCAGCCGGTCACCAAGCTCCACGCGCTCCAGCAGTTCCCGCGCCCGGTCATGCCGATCCCTGCGGGATACACCGCGGAACAGCATGGGCAGCGCCACGTTCTCCTGCGCAGTCATCGTCGATATCAGATTAAATGTTTGAAACACGAACCCGACCTTTTTACTGCGGAGCACCGCGAGTTCGGACCGGGACAGGTCCGCGATGTCCTGCCCCTCGACCCGGACCGTTCCCGATGTCGGCGTGTCCAGCGCACCCACCATGTTCATCAACGTGGACTTCCCGGAGCCGGACGGCCCCATGATCGCCACGAAATCGCCCGGATCGATCTCCAGGTCTGTCCCACGGAGCGCACGGACGATGTTCTCCCCGAGTTCATATTCTTTCTCAACATCCTGTAGCTGGACGATACTCATACCTGAGCAATTGCCGTTCCCGCCTTTTATCAGTGGCGCTACGGGGCCGCCCAGATAGTTATAAGCAAGCAGTGTCAAAACACGTAGGCGTATGAAGCGGGTAGAAGTGATCGTCCCCAAGTCCGAGCAGGACGACGTGGAAACGGTCATCGAAGAACATACAGACGACATCACCACGACAAAGGTGGAGAAGGATGACCGGACATTCACCCAGTTCCAGTTCCCGGTCGACTCCGACGTGATCGATGAAATCACCGAGGAACTCAAGTCAATCAAGGAACTGGATACCGGTGAACTGACGATTGACGTGCTGGAGCAGCGGGCCAAGATCGAGAAAGGGAAGCGACGGACTGGCGGGTCCGTCTCCCTGTCGAAGGAAGAGATGTATACCAAGGCGTTCGAGTTCGCATCGTTCTCCACCAG
>CAZCWR010000186.1:0-2850 GCA_964502455.1 uncultured archaeon
TCGCCCAGGCCACGACCGTATGTGTCCCATCCCCCGGAGAAATAGTCGTATTGCCGGAAAAGGTCTGGTTTTCAGCCCCGTTCAGACTGTACTGCCGCCTGTCCGGATGCGCATCATCCACCGTCACCTTTAGATCAACCGAGTTATTTGTAATCGTCGTATTCTTCGGTTGATGTACCGTCACCGCGGGAGCCGTATTGTCCACCGTAATATTAACGAACGACACATTCGCGTTCGTGTTCCCGGCAAAGTCCGTCACATTATAACTGATATTGTACTCACCATCACCACTAAGCGTCGAGGAATCCACCGTCCCATTCAGATCACCAGCATGCACACTGTGACCGGTATTGTTCGTGATATTAAACATTCTATCAGTGACACCACTCGTGGCATCACTCCACGTCGCATTCACCGTAAACGTTCCACTCAACGTACTACCATCCTCCGGGAGCTGTGGCGTCACCGACGGCACCGTATTATCCACTGTAATCGTCCGCGCAGCAACACTTGTATTCGTGTTCCCGGCAAAGTCCGTCACATTATAACTGATATTGTACTCACCATCCCCGTTGAGAGTGGAGGAATCAACCGTCTTATTCAACGCCCCAGAAGCATACGACGTACCACCCTGCGTCACATTGAACATCATATCCTCAACACCGGAGGTCGCGTCACTCCACGTCGCATTCACCGTAAACGTTCCGGACACATTTGTCTCATCCACCGGCAACGTTGGATCTAAGTTCGGTACCGTGTTATCCACCGTAATATTCACGTATACCGTATCGTTCCGGTTCGTTGGACCGATATCCACGGAGTCATTGGCCCGGACCCGGATCGCGTAGTCACCGTCCAGCAGTCCGGCCGTATCAAAGCTGACGTTGTGGAAATTGGTGCCACTCGTATGGGTTATCTGCGTCCATCCCACCTGTCCGGTCGCATTGTACACGCCCGTACCGTTCTCGAACCCGTATTCGACCGTGTTCCGGGCTACCCCGGCGTCCTGCCCGTTCACCGTGTTGTTCGTCACGGTCACGTTCAGGTAGTGACCGCTCCCGGACAGGTTGGTCCATGCCATCGGCGTGCCAATAGATACATTGGGCGGTGTCTCGTCAACCACGACATTCTCATCCCCATCAGTATACGGAATCTGCGGCGTGTTCATCTCCACACGGTCACCGAAGACTGATGTAACCGTGAAGTTGAGTTCGGACCCGTCACCCATACCACCCAGTGACGTATTGATACGGAACGTCGTCCTGTTCGTCGTGATATTTGCCACGTTAATCGTCTTGTTCGTGACGTTCAACAGGTACCCTGGACCGGAAACCGCCCACGCCGCAGTCGTGTCGTTGGCACCATACTCCATACCTGTCTGGTTCCACAGACTAACGTTTGTAAATAGACTGGCAAGATCCGTAGTATTCGTCCCAGTAAAATTCAGCGTTACCGCGTCAAGCGTCCCGTAATCCCCCGTATGATTCACTTCAAAGTCCAGCAAATCAACGTCTTCACCAGACGCCGTGAAGTTCCCCTCATTTAACGCCTGGTTCGCAGAAACAGCTAACTGAAACATCAGGACAAACGAAACACCCACCACAAAACATAACGCAAGATTCCTGTATCGCTTCATCTGAAACATTATGTCTCATACCGCCTTAAATAACCTAACCATAATACACTGTAATACGGCCTGTGCGGTGAGAAAACTCGTAGGAACAAATACATATAGAGAACAGAACACAAGAGGAGAACAGTGCCAGTTCAGCGAGACCCGGCCAGATCCTTGAACAGGTCTTCCGCCTGCTCTTTCCGCTTCCAGTACACGACCCCGCCAATGATCAGCCCGAGCACGATGATCACCGCCAGCACTGCCGGAAGCCCGCCGACACGATCCAGCATAGACGTATTCTCTGTAGATTCACCGGTCTGGTCGTCCAGTTCATCCGATGTATCCGGCCCGGTCTCGTCTGATGTATCTGTATCTTCATCAGACGAATCCGTCGAATCACTCGTATCGCCGGCATCTTCATCTGTCTCACCGCCAGTGGTACTATCAGTCTCCGTGGAGTCACCGGTCACGGCAAAGTAGGAGAATCCCGGCGTCTCCGCCTCGAACGTCAGCTCAGTCTCGGCCGCGTCCACAAGCGTGGTCGCTAGTTCCTGCCAGTCACCGTCACGGTATCGTTCCAGGCGGACCGAATCCGTGTCGATTCCGTTTTCATCAATCCATTTCTGACCCACCACAAACGTGATCACCCCTTCGTCAATACTGTCAGCGCCAAGGTTGTCCGCAGAGATATCCATATAATGCGAGACAGCGCGTTGTCCGCCTCGGGTCACGTCCACATCCACATCCGCCGGCACATCCGTCAACTTCTCCACGTTCACCCGCACATCTCGCGTATACGTGTTCACGGAAATATCAATACTGCTCACACCGTACTCATCCGACTTGTCGATATCCACGGTCGCCGTATCACCAGCCCGAAGCGTTCCCAGCAGATCCGAGAAGGCGTCCGGAACAGACGGTGCAGGACTGCTGGAGGAAGACGAACTGTCATCGGTATCATCCGTATCATCTGTATCGTCACCGCCACTATCAGAACTGACTGACACTGTGACAGTATTAGAGGTACCCGTATCGCCGCCACTGTCCGATACAGACAGTTCAACATCGTAGTCACCACTGCTGTCGAACGTATGCTCAAAGCTCTCTCCACTACCCTCTGACGTGCCGTCAATCGTCCAGTCACGTGCGTCAATGCTGTGGAACTGATTGGTCACGCTGGACGTGAACGTGACACTGTCTCCCTCATCGATACTCGTGGAGCCGCTGGCAGAAAT
>CAZCWR010000187.1:0-2841 GCA_964502455.1 uncultured archaeon
TGTTCTGGTTGTATTGCCTGCTGTGTCGGGTGTTGCTGCGGCTTCCAGGAAATCGACAACAGCATCATGCGAAATACCAGAACATGAACGTGAACATAATGGTCGCAGCGAAGAGTGAGAACAGGTACTTCGTCGTGTCGATGGTCCACTGGATGTCTGGAAGCTGGATCGCCATCTGTGGGTCCTGCCCAAACAGGAACAGCGCGATCATCCCGGTCAGTGCGCCAACGAAAAAGACCGTGATCCAGTGCATACCGTAACATCCCCCACCGCACATTTAATAAGTTACTGTGCGGTAGCAACACCATGAAGGCAATGATGAGTATCACCGGCGCGTCTATCGTTGCAATCTATCTTGCGAGTATCGCGCAGTGGCACGGCGAAATAGTCGGGACAGAACACCTTATGTGGATTCTGGGCGCAGTCATCCTCGGCGCGTCCGTCGGGCTGCTTATATTCGATCCGTGACTGTAACATACCGGTCAGCGGGACAGGATCTTGTTGATCTTGCCTTTCACGGACGGGTCAATGATAACGATGACGGAGTCACCGCTTTTGACGCGGAACGTATCACGGGGGCGGATGACGTCACCATCCCGTAGCACCGCAGAGAACTCCACATCGTCGCGCGGAAAGTTCTTGAGGTTCCGGATCTCGTCGATCCGCAGGCCATCGAACTCTGCACCCTCCCGGACCACCAGTTCCAAAATTTCCTTGCCTGCACCAACGTTTGCAATTTTCACGATGGACGGGTGTTCGATGACTGACATGAACTCACCGTATACGATGTCCGTGTACTCGATTGTGTTCACTTCCAGGATGTTGTAGATATCCCTGTACTCCGTGTTCTCCAGCCGCGTCACCACCTTGGGAACGCCGTACTTCTTCCCGATCATACAGATGACCATGTTCTCGTTGTCATCTTTCTGGACCGTAACGAGGACATCTGCCTTCGAGATACCGGCATCCTCGAGCACGGAGAGCGTCGTCGGGGAGCCATTCACGATGGTTGCTGCCGTATCAGCATACACACGTTCCGCCCTCTCTTTGTCCTCCTCCACAACCACCAGATCATGGTTCTGGGACAGCTCCTTAATCAGGCGTCGACTAATCGTGTTAATCCCGACGAGAATGATGTACATAGAACACACCTTGGCGAGACTCCTTATTTAATGTTATTGACGGCGTGAGGATTGAGGAAAAGAAGAAAAAGAAGAACCAGGAAATCTCTCCTGCAATGGTTACCCTGCCGTACATCTGGCACTTGCCGTTCCCACATCGTTGGAGACGAATTCTGCCTCGACACGGTAGGCAAGACCGGAATCCATCGCTTCAGAGTCCAGCGTGAAACTATCCTGCCAGTGCCGATTGCTTCCGTCAACAGTGAGTCCACCGCTCGGTCCGCTCAGCGTTACCGGGGTATCAAGCAGGTCACCAGTACTGACATCGTAGACGTAGAAGTCTACCTCGGTCAGGTCGACATCGGTTTCACCCGAGTTCCTGAGAGTAAAGTCTACCTGTCCGGGGCTTGTGGCTGCACAACCTACATCAACAAACTCAATGTCCGTCGAAAACTGGTTTCGTGTTTCCTCCTCTTGCTGTCCGATGAACTCGGTCAGGAACGCAAACACACCGCCTGCCACGATAATCGTCAGCATCAGGAGCATGACGATCGCAACGACAGGCGTGATACCTTTCCGTACATTAATCGCATCGTATTCCATTCTATCATTCCCTCATGTATCAACCTATACAACTGACAGCTATGCAGCTGCTTACAGTCGCATTAGTGAACGCCTGGTATAAAAAGGTTCCGTCTTTCCACCAGAACTGGACGGTACCCGTCCCCACGTGTGGCTGCCATCCCATCTGCAGGTACCGCGTTACCGGAGCCATCGTTCGAATCCCCGGTTCAGCAGAACGAGGAGTGGAAGCATCTCGAGACGGCCTGCAAGCATACCGAATGATATCGACAGTTTGACGATAGGCGACAGTGCACGCAGTTCCTCGCCCGTGATGAACGTCGGCCCCATCGTGCCGACTGCAGAGACCATGATCTGGAGTGATGCGGCCATACCATGCGGTGCGAACCATATAGTGACGAGCCCACCGACAACGATCACACTCAGCCAGATGAAAAAGAACGACGCAATCTCAAGGACCTCCCGGTCCCGCAAGATCCTGCCTTTCACCGTGATCGGGTTCAGTACAGTTGGTGGCAGTGTCAACGACTTGATGTGGTGACGGACAATCTTGAGCATAACCCCAAATCGCAGTACTTTGAGACCACCAGTCGTGGAACCGAGCGATCCGCCGACGAACATTATCAAAATGAGGAGCGCTTTGGAGAACGTTGGGAACTCCTGTATCGATACCAGCATGAATCCCGATGAGCTAATCAGGGAGGCGGTATGAAACAGCGCCGCGGAAAACGCATCCTGTAATCCACGACCAGTGTTTATCATGAAATCAATAGCGATGAGCGCCATCGATCCGGCAAGTATGCCGAAGTACAGGCGGAACTCATAGTCCCGGATCATGCGTCGGATGTTGCCCTGGAACAGCGAGTACAGCAGGAGGAAGTTGGTCCCACCCAGGAACATGAATACCGTGAATACCACGTGTATCCCATCACCGTCCATCATCCCGACAAAATCACTGGTCGTCGAGAACCCACCGGTCGGAAGAGTGGCCATCGCGTGGCCGACCGCGTGGAACCCAGGCACATCAAGGTAGTAAAGGAAAAGCGCCTGGAAGAGTGTCAATACGATGTATACGTACCACATCGATTTGATCGCGTTGAACAGTGACGGCCGGATCACGCCAGAGTCTGTCTTGTTC
>CAZCWR010000188.1:0-2836 GCA_964502455.1 uncultured archaeon
GGTTCCCGAACGTTTGTGTTTTCGTTGTAAATGCCATTGTCCTCAGCTCAGGTGGTGCATGACCGCTTCGTAGAGTTTATCGATGTTTTTCCCTTCCTTGGCGGAGATCTCAACCAGCGGGTGCTGCGGGAACGCGTCCCGGACAGCCTCCGGATCCGCGTCCTCCAGATCGATCTTGTTCGCCACGATCAGGATCGGGATGCCCTTCGCCTCAAGGTTCCCAACAATAGTCACGTTAACCTGTGTGTATGGGTCTTTCGTGGCGTCGAATACAACCATACAGGCGTCCACATTGTCCAGCCACTTGATAGCTTCGACGACGCCACGGGTTGCTTCCTTGGCCCGATCCTTCGCCGTACTCTCGTCGATACCGTGTTCTTTGAACTCTTTGAAGTCGACCTTAGTAGAGATACCGGGCATATCCAGCAGGTTCATGTTCAATGTCTTGCCATCATGCTCCAGCGTCGCCCGTTCCTTTTTCTGGACGACCCGGGTCTCATGCGGAACCTCTGAAACGGAGCCAAGTTCTTCTCCTGTCAAGTCCTGGGAGATCCTGTTTGCTAGCGTTGTCTTTCCTGCGTTTGGCGGACCATAGATCCCGAGAGAGACATCATTCTGCTGTCCGAAGATGTTACTGAGAATATTCCGCAACTTGTCTATCATTAACCACACCGTTACATGCTACTATGGCAGATTTATATATAAAAACCTGCGTGTCCCGTGGAGCTAGTTCCACGAAACGCTACGGCGTTCAGAGTTGCGGATTTTCGTTTTCCTTGAACACGTCGAACATCATGTGCGTGATCGTTTTCTCCACCTTCTCCGATGCCAAAAGATCGTTCTTGATGAAGTTAGTGAGTTCCTCCCGGTTCTGGAACTTGACGATCGCCAGCACGTCTGTATCCCCAGAAATACTATAAACAGAGACAACGTTATTCAGTTTGGACAGTTCTTCCTCGACCACTTTCATGAACTCACCCTCGATCACGATCTCGACAGCGGCGACCCCTTCGTAACCGAGGCGACGGTAATCAACGTTTGCACTGTACCCGGTGACCACGCCTTCTTCCTCGAGACGCTCCACACGGTTGATCACAGTCGCCGGTGTCGAATCCACCTGCTCCGCGATCTTCCGGAACGATTTCCGCCCATCTTCCAGCAGTTTGTTGATGATTTTCCTGTCAAGCTCATCGACTTCTACAACGCCACTTTCATTGCCATCAGACATCGACATGTCCTCCTCGACCTAAGACATATCCCCATATATTTTTAAAAACATAACCAATGACTGGGAGAATCTCAAATATTGGTGCACCCATACTCAAAATCTTTGCAACCCGAAAGTGACAATTTATAAATACATTGGATGGAGAGCGCCTGCACCCCGTATATTCCGAACGTTTATACGTTCAGTTCATACATCTGCGGATGCAGGTATAACGAACGACCTGCAGTCTTTTAGTTGCCAGGATGCGTGGCGCGGAACGTATACCCCTCCCGGAAACGTTCCACCACTTTTTATTGTTACAGGGACAAAACAGGACCACAGAGATGGGGATTGACGACAAGATTCAGAAGGTGCGGGACAAACTGGAACAGACGCCAGTGAACAAGGCGACGGAGACGGAACGCGCCCGGCTGAAGGCCAGGATCGCTGAGCTGGAAGAAGAGAAGGAGCAACGGGCGAAAGGTACCGGCGGCGGACACGGCGGATACTCGGTACAGAAGACCGGTGATGCCACGGTCGCGCTGGTTGGGTATCCATCCGTCGGCAAATCCACGCTGCTGAACGCGTTGACCAACGCCGATTCCGAGGTCGGCAACTACGAGTTCACCACGCTCGATGTGATCCCCGGCATGATGCAGGTGAACGGTGCGAACATCCAGATGCTGGACGTTCCCGGATTGATCGGCGGGGCGGCGGCTGGAAAAGGTGGCGGCAAACAGGTGCTGAGCGTGGTCCGGAACTCGGATATGGTGCTGATGATCACCTCGCCCGATAAACTGGACGGATTTGAGAAGATGGAAGAGGAACTGTACAACACCGGTATCCGGCTGAATCAGGAGCCGCCGAACGTCAAGATCTCGAAGACAGAACACGGCGGGCTCGACGTGTCCAGTACCGTGGATCAGACCCATCTCGATATGGATACCGTAGAAGACGTGCTGCGGGATCGTGGATACGTGAACGCGAACGTGATCCTGCGGGAGGATCTGACACTGGACCGGTTCATCGACGCACTGACCGATAACCGCGAATACATGCCGTCACTAAAGGCGATCAACAAGATCGACACCATTTCTGAAGAGGAACGCGACGAGCTGCGGGAGCAGTTCCCGGACGCTGTGCTGTTCTCCGCGGAGGACCAACAGAATCTGGACACCCTGCAGGACCGGGTATTCGACAAACTAGAATTGATGCGGATATACATGAAGGAGCCTGGCAAGGACGCGGACAAAGAAGAGCCGTTGATCGTTGATCGGGACTCGACCATCCGTGAGGTCTGCGAATCCCTGCCCGGCGACATGGACGACAAATTTGAGAAGGCCAGGATCTGGGGGGAAAGTGCCAAGTTTGATGCGCAGACGGTCGGCGACGACCACGTACTACAGGATGGCGATACTGTAGAGATCCAGACGCGGTAACCAGTTCTAATCGCTTGATGTACCAATATACAGTAATAGACCGATAGCACCGAGTATCGGGTTGCTGCCAGCGAGGAAGAACAGGGCAAGTTCCCCGACGAGTCCGGTACGGTCGATCATGAAGTACCGGTACAGGAAGATGGGAAGTGGTGCCAGCCGGAGGACAAGTATAAACTGGATATCTCCCAGG
>CAZCWR010000189.1:0-2757 GCA_964502455.1 uncultured archaeon
CTTTCTGTGTACGCTTCTCGCCCTTGATGTTGGACGCGATGTACAGTGCGGATGCGGCAATACCGGTCGGGGCCTTGCCGGCCAGAATTTCTTCTTCCTTGGCCTGGTCGATGATGCCCTTTGCGTAGTCACGGGTGTCACTGGACAGATCCAGCTTGTCCGCGAACCGCTTGATGTGGTCCTCCGGCTGTGGCGGCACGACGCGCATGTCCATCTCCCGGCCAATATACCGGTATGACTTGCCGATACGTCGCTTGCCGACGCCAGTGACCTCGGAGATCTCGTCCAATGTGCGTGGAGATCCCTTTTCGCGGGCGATGATGTAGATCATCGCTGCCAGCATCTCACTCATGTCGCGACCACGCATCAAGCCCTTGTCCTTGGCGTCCTCGATCAGTTCCGTTGCTTCCTTGTGGACCTCCTGGGACAGTTCCAGATCGGAGATGATCCGGTTCAGCTCGGACAGTTCGAACGTTGACTTGTCGGATGGCCGCTTCTGCCACTTCTCGATCCCGGAATAGGAGTACGAACCGCTACTGCGCGTACCAGTACTCCCAGTCCCGAAATCGTCATCGTTGCTGCTGCCCTCAGACTCACCGAACGTGTGACCACAGTCATTGCAGGTTTTCCCGCTGGACGTGGTCTCGATGTTGCTGGAGCCGCAGCTCGGGCAGACGACAACATCCTCGTCAACTGCACCAAACTCCTGTTCTGCGAAGACGTCTACCATAGTATTGTTACCCTCCGTTTCGAACCGAGCGATTTAATAGTGTTTCGCTCAACCTTTTTAAGTGTTTCTGTAATAGTCTCCCGTCCCGCGACTGTGTATTTATCACCGCACAGTCTATACACACTACTGTCATCTGATGTTTATAAATGTTTCGGTCAGGTGGGTGGTATATTATCCAGTCATCGTCTCCAGTGGCCGTACAGAATGCGGTGTATAACGGTATAGGCCTGATATTTGCGTGTAGACGGGTTATCCCACAACGTTGTCGATATTTTCCTCGTCTATGTCATCTAATATATTCTCGATTGGTTCGTGATCTAGGTCCAGGTCTTTGTAGAGGCCCTTGAACTTGGTGCCGAGAAGGCCTGTGTAACATTCGTCTGGGTCGTCTGACTGCTCACAGAGCCGGGCGAGATCCATGAGCGTGTCTTTGAACTGTTGTGTGGCGTTTTCTGTCGGGTCTCCAGAGGCCATGTAGGTTGATTCGATGTAAAGGCCGATCCCGCCGCCGATTCCCTGGTGGCAGAGATATGCGATATCCTCCTGTTCGGCAGCATCAACTGCATCGCTGCACACCTGGTTACCGCTTTCCGTATCACCGCGGATGAACGCTGTTGCCCCCTCGTTGATCCCGATACGGAACAGCAGGAATTTGTAGCAGTCCGCTGATGCGCCCTGTTCGTCGCATTTATCAAAGATGTCCTCGAACCCGTCACCGAACTCGGCGTAGATGAACTGGTTGTGGCCAATCCCGGTGTAGCACTCGCGCTGGTGGTCCTCGCCCTCGACGATCTCATCACATTCGGCGAACGCAGAGCCGAATGCCGAACCATCCTCAAAGGATACATAGTTGTAATCGAATGTCGGTTCAAGCCCGTACCGTTCCTGACTGGTACTGTCCACCAGTTCGAGATGGGAGTAAATATGTTTGTCCGCCAGTACGTGTCCGATCTCGTGGGCGCACGTCGATTTCTCCGCGTCACGGCATCCCTCGTAGAACCGTTTCAGCCAGTCCGTCGAGAAGTTCTGGATCATCGCCATCCGATTCCCGTACCCCATGATACAGCCGCTTGTACAGGTCGTCGGGCAGTACCGCTGCTCGCCTTTTACAGACTGTGCCGGGATGTCGCCGTTAGCAAGATTCACCGCGAGGAAGTCTCCAAGCGCGTGATGGTAGGTATGACAGTTTGTCCCGTACACCGCATAGTCGCCGTCTCCGTCGAACGGGAGATGCGCGCCATCCACGTTCAGTATGGTCTGCGGATGATCGCCGTAGAATGACTCCATTACAGCACGGTAACAGGAGAATCGTGCCTCTGGTGACGTGTCGCTACACGCTGCGATACGTTCCGCGAACGACTTCTGATTCAGTTGCTGGTCGGCCAGTGTATACGCCGGGACCGATACGGCTAGGAGAAGTACCAGTATCAGGAACCAGCGCTGCTCCAGGGCGGACCGTACATCCATCGTGTATCAGGTGATCGTACTGGTGCATCTTATATGTTTTCATATCTCGGGTCTTTGACTCGGTTTGATTGCAGAAATCGGAACGTATGTGTGTTGCTGGCGTGGTCAGGAAGGGTATTGCAGGGCCGTCATAATGTTTATAAATTATTGGCCTATGTGTATTGTGCTACCATGTTGCAGATCATGGCTGACACGGGAGACTCCCTTGTGAAGCGGATTACGGAAAGTGTCAGCTGTGTCTGTATGATGCTAGTTGTTCTACAGGTAAACGTTGTTATGCGGTGAAACGGCCCTGTCCGGCGGCCCCTTCTTTCGCTGCGTGGTTCTTGACCACTGATGCGGGGTGTCGCTGGGCAGGGCCTCACCGCTGTTCTATCAGTGAGGTTTTTGATCATGACCACAATCACCAACACCATCGACGCGTACCGCCCCGGCGAACGACCGGACGACACGTACGCATCAACCAAGGTTAGCGTAGACACCAAACTCGCATACAACCACGACAAAGATCAGTGGGAGGCATTCATCTTGGGCGATATCAACGCCAATGCGGAGGGGAC
>CAZCWR010000190.1:0-2748 GCA_964502455.1 uncultured archaeon
AGCCGCCGCCTGTAGTACGCGAACCATGCATCGCCGTACGGGACGTACTCGCCAACCGTGTACCCCTTGGCGGCCAGTCGGCGTTCCATGCCGTCTCGGATACCCATGAGGGACTGGAACTCGAACCCGTCATCTGACCGATTGTGGTCATCCGCCAGTTTCTGTGCGTACCGCACCAGTTTCTCGTCGTGTGTCGCCACAGCGAAATGCCCGGCCTCGTCAAATAATTGTTCCATCAGTTCCTCGTAGTGCTCCCGGATCGCGGACTGCCGCCGGTACGCAATGTTTGATGGTTCGCTGTATGCACCCTTCACCAGTCGGACCGTTCCTCCGACATCCAGCACCCTGTTCAGATCGCTTTCGGACCGCTGCAGTACACTCTGTATGGTGACGCCGATGTTCTCGTGTGATTCCCGCAGGTCTGTATATAGTGATATCGTCTCCTCGGTGTGATCTGAGGACTCCATGTCGATCCAGATGAACCGGTCCAGCGCCGCGGCGTGTTCGACCAGTCGCTCCAGCTGCTCCCGGCAGTAGTCCTGGTCGATCAGCAATCCGAGCTGCGTCAGCTTGACGGACACGTCCGCGTCCAGGTCGTCCTGATCCAGTGTGTCCAGCAACTCTTCGTACGCCAGTACCGTATGCTCGACGGTATCCCGGTCGTCCGTGTGTTCACCCAGCTGGTTCACCAGCCCCTTCACGTCGGCAGCGTTCAATGCTTCGACGTGCTGTATCGCGTCCTTCCGGGTCTTCCCGGCCACATACCGCCTTGCCAGTGGATATACCATGTCCTGCAGGGGCATACAGCAGTGATGGGGACGCTGCCTAAAAAGCGTTGCTCCCGGTGCGGAACAGAGGGCAGACCACTATATCTATAAAGGAGCGGACGGTACACATACACAGGATGCGACGGAAGGGAAACGCGGTGATCGCCATCGTGGCGTTGCTCGCGGTCGTGGTTGGACTCGCATTTACGTCCCCGTCAGTGGCACAGGCGGTCATGCCTGCCGCCGTCCTGCCGCATCTCCCGCAGTTCGAAGCAGAGACTACCGGTGTCTCCTGTGACGCCGTTGAACGGGTCGAATCCGGCGAGGAAACCATTCGAGACATCTTCGGTGCCGAAGGCGATCCACAGACACGTGATGCCGCCTGCAACGTTCGCTGTCCCGGTGACGACACATACGCCGGGGATTACTGTAGCGACGGCGAGTTCGTCTGTGTCTGCCAGGTGGAATCCGGCAGCGCTGGAAGTGACAGTGGGTTCTCACTGCCCGGCATGAATGATTCGGGGGAATAAAGCTACTTTCTTGAGACATAGCCGTTATTTGAGCAGCTCCGTCACGTCCGACGGCAGCTCCGCCACGTCGACGCCCGCATCCTCCAATGCACTAATTTTGGATGCTGCTGTACCCGTATCACCGTACACGATCGCGCCGGCGTGTCCCATCTGCTTGCCCTCCGGTGCGGTCCGCCCCGCAATATAGGCCACGACCGGGGTCTCAATCTCGTTCGCAATCAGCTGCGCGGCCCGCTCCTCCAGGTCGCCACCAATCTCTCCGATCAATACGATGTTTTCCGTCTCCGGGTCGTCATCATACAGCTGGAGCACGTCCCGGAAGTCGATGCCGATCACCGGGTCGCCACCGATCCCGACCGCACAGGACTGGCCGTACCCCGCGTTCGTCAACTGGTCCACGATCTCGTACGTCAACGTCCCTGACCTTGATACGACGCCCACGGAACCTTCCGAGAAGATGTCGGCCGGCATGATCCCCATCTTCCCTTTGCCGGGGACGGTCACGCCGGGACAGTTCGGTCCGACTACGTACAGGTCGTTGCTGCGTGCGGTCTGCACGATATCCATCGCATCGTGCACCGGCAGGTGCTCCGTGATCACACACGTATGCAATCCGTTCTCCAGCGATGATAGTGCCGCGTCCTTCGCGTACGGTGCGGGCACGAACCCGACGCTCCAGTCCACATCGTGCTCGTTCAGCGCGTCCGCAACATTATCGTATACCGGCACGCCGTGTTCCTCCTGCCCGCCCTTCCCGGGCGTGACGCCAGCAACAACGTTTGTGCCGTACTCCAGCATCAGTTTTGTATGGAATGAGCCCTGGCTGCCGGTGATTCCCTGCACCAGCACGTTCGTATCGTCATCCAGTAACATTTATGCGGTCACCTCCTGTTCTGTTTCCTGTTCGCCAACGAGTTCCACGATTTTGTCGGCGCAGGCGTCCATCGAGTCCAGTGCGTGGATGCCGTGATCTTCCAGCATCTGCCGTCCTTCGTCCTGGTTGGTGCCGACCATCCGCACCACGAGCGGCAGGTCCATGTTTTCATCTTCGACAAAGTCGATGATGCCCTGCGCCACCTCGTCGCACCGGGTGATACCGCCGAAGATGTTGACGAACATGCCGTCCACGTGAGTCATCTGCATCGCCACCCGCATCGCCTCCTTCATCGTTTCGAAGTCCGCGCCGCCGCCGATATCCAGGAAGTCGGCCGGTTCGCCGCCGAACTGGTGGATACTGTCCAATGTGGCCATCACCAGGCCCGCACCGTTCCCGATCACGGCAACGTTCCCGTCCAGCTCCACGAATTCGAACGTCTCATCGTCTTCCTCTGGGATAAAGTCGAACTCGTGCCGGTACAGTGCGTTCTCATCCAGCCGCACCTTGGAATCTGCCGCGACAAGGTCGCCGTCGGTTGTGACGACCAGCGGGTTGATCTCCACCAGCAGCGCGT
>CAZCWR010000191.1:0-2740 GCA_964502455.1 uncultured archaeon
ATCACCGTCGGCGAAGTCCTTGTCACGCTCGGGGACGAAGATGAACAATCTTCTGGAGACGCTACTTCTGCTGAAGAATCGTCTGGAGAAGAGCCGTCTGATGCGGGAACCGGATCAGAAGATACTGGCGACGTTGAGGAACTGTCCGTTTCTACTATGACGGTCGACGAGGCCAAGGATGCGGTCGAGACCGGGGAGATTGCCGCGGAAGATGCACTGTCGGCTGAGAAGGATGGGAAGGAGCGTGTCACACTTATCAACTGGCTGGAGGATTGGATCGAGGAACAGGAATCTGATGAATCAGGGGAATCGGGATCCAGCACCTCGGTTGTCGGTCGACTGGAAGATGCGGACCAGTCCGCAGAGCAGGATGAAACAGAATCAGAAGACACGGGCGGTCCTGTCCGTGCAGCACCATCAGTCCGACGACTGGCACGGGAAAAAGATGTCGATATCGAAAAGGTCGACGGCTCCGGTCCTGGTGGTCGCATCACCCGGGGTGATGTTGTATCACATGCTGAAGGCGGAGGGTTGGAAGACACGGAGGATACCGGTACAGGCACCGATACAAGTACAGGCGGAAAGGTCCTGGCCACGCCAGCGGTCCGTCGTCTCGCCAAGGAAAAGGGCATTGATATCGATGCGATTGACGGGTCCGGTCCGGAGGGCCGGGTCATGCAGGAGGATGTGAAGCAGGCCGCCGGGGAAGGACCTGAAGGACCTGAGGAAACGGAAGCACCGGAATCACCGGAAGAATCGGAACCTGCCGGAGAAGAGGAGCATGTTGGTGTCCGGGGTGGGCTTGGGACGCCGAACCGGTTCCCACCGAAGGAGTACGATTTCGAAAAGTGGGGTGACGTGGAGCGCGAGGAGATGTCTGGGACGCGGAAGGCGATCGCGAAGAATATGGAGCGCTCCAAGTACACGGCGCCGCATGTGACATCGACCGATGATGCGGATGTCACCGAGCTCTGGGAGGTCCGTGAGAAGGAGAAGGAAGTAGCAGAGACGCGGGACGTGCATCTCACGTTCATGCCGTTCATCGTGAAAGCGTTGATATCGTCGCTCCGTGAGTTCCCGTTGATGAACGCGTCGCTGGATGAGACGACTGGCGAGATCGTGAAGAAGGACTATTACAATATCGGGATCGCGGTCGCGACGGACGACGGGTTGATGGTGCCGAACATCAAGGATGCGGACCAGAAAGGCATCCTCCGCATCGCGAAGGAGTTGAACGAGCTTGCGGATGAGGCGCGGAACCATGACCTGTCACTGGACGAGATGCGCGGTGGGACGTTCACTATCACGAACTACGGGTCGATCGGTGGTCGGTACGGGACGCCGATCATCAACTACCCGGAAGTCGCCATTCTCGGCACGGGTACTATCTCCAAGGAACCGGTGGCCCGGAATGGGGACATTGCGATCCGCCGCATCCTGCCATTGTCCGTCACGTTCGATCACCGGGTGGTGGACGGCGCGTACGTGGCGCATTTCATGAACGAGCTCATCAAGCATCTGGAGGATCCGGACCTGCTTCTGCTGGACTAGCCTGCGCGTGTTCCACGTTTTTTTTATACTGTTACCGGGAATATGACACTATGGAGGTTCCTGAGACTGTCCGGGAGGTGTTCCGGTTCGAGGAGTTGAAACTGATTCTGCCACTGTTTGTTACGGTGATGCTCCTCCTGTCCGTGTTTGCTCTCCATTACGACCAGTCACGGGGATACAGTGAGCAGGCAGCGGCAGAGGTACGGGGAGAGATGACCAACCTGACTGCGGGCGTGCTGGGTGCGGAAGTGTACGGGGAAGCGCTTGTGACGGACCAGGTGTACCCTGTTGATCCGGAGCTGGCTGTGATGCAGCAGGTGGAGAACAATCCGGTCATGCTGTACCTGTTCCCGGTCCTTGATACGGTACAGGATATACCGTTCATCGTGCTGGTGCCGGGTCGGGAGGAGGGTATCCTGTTTGGGAAGACGGAGGAGCAAACGATATCCACTCATATATCCCGGGATGAGGAGATGTTCTCGCAGGGGGAGGGATACATGCTCCCGCACGATGAACACATACGCCGGGAACTGGTGTTGATCCTATCCCGTGGCCAGATGATATCGGAGTTCTGGTTCGAAAAGCGTGACTGGGCGTATAGTCAGAACGCGTCTGATGATCGGGCGGCAGCGGAACTGATCCGGGAGAACATGTCTCTCGAGGAATACCAGACATTCATCACCAATGATGTACGGAACCACGTTCCACCAGAGGCTGATCCGACGCATGACGCGTACCCGTGGAAAACGGTGCAGTGGTACCACTTCCTGCCCGCGTTCGTCACCAACTTCGCACTATACTACCTGCTCAATGGACTCCTTGTCGTGGGCGCCCGCCGTCTTAAAGATACTGCGTCGGAGTACATACCACCTACAGACACGTAAGTTAAGAGGGAAGCTGCCGGCGCCGTATCATTCATAAGCCTGTACGTCCACTAGTAGCTCATGGTTGTAGGAAAGATATCTACAGGTGTCGACGTGCTGGTGATTGGGGCCGGACCGGCAGGCTACCTGGCCGCGATCCGATCCGCGCAGCGCGGCAAGGAAGTCATGCTGGTTGATGAGAACCAGAACCTTGGCGGGGTCTGCCTGAACGACGGCTGCATCCCCTCCAAGGCGCTGATCCACGCCGTCACAGTGTACGATAATGCCGGGAACAGCGATGCGTTCGGGCTTTCCGCAGATCCGTC
>CAZCWR010000192.1:0-2740 GCA_964502455.1 uncultured archaeon
AGAGCGAATGGATGATGATGCGGTGCTGGTGAACGTGGGCCGTGGCCGGTTGATTGACGAGGCTGCACTGGTGACGGCGCTGGAACAGAACGTGATCCGTGCCGCGGCCCTGGACGTGTTCGAGGAGGAGCCGCTACCCGCTGACAGTCCGCTCTGGGATCTGGAGAACTGTGTGATCACGCCCCACAACTCGGGACGGTCACCGCAGTACGGACGGCGGGCCGCGGACATTTTCCTGAAAAATCTTGACGCGTTCCTAGACGATCGGCGCATGGCCACAGAAGTATACGAGCTACCGGAACAGGAGCAAACAGTACAGTAAGTACAGTAATCAGGCCAGTAGCGGGGAATAGGCGGGGCAATTCCAGCAACCGTGTCTTATGGAATGACATAGCATCGTTGCAGCAGTATGAAAGTTATGAAAAACAGGTTCTGAAGGGAAACTGATACGTTATTTTAAAGGATGTCTCAGGAGTCACGGTATCGTGGTGTAGTGTGATGCATACAATCGACGAAGTGGATTATGCCATCCTCAAGTGTCTGGATGAGTGTAACGGGTGCTGGAAGAAACGCGTTCACCAGTGGATCCAGAACCATATCGAAGATGTCCCGGAGATGGAAGAGAAATCAGTCCAGACCATCGGCCGCCGTATCGATACCCTCCAGGAAAACAACCTGCTGGAAAGCTGTATCCTCTCACCTGACGCGGTAAACCGGGATATGATCATCGGGTTCAAATTGACAGAACACGGCAGGGAGACACTGCAGGAGACACGGACCCAGATGCTGAAGGAACGACTATCCCAGTCAACGGCGTATCTGATCGGTGGTAGTGAGGACCTGGACATTGACCGTACCGGTCTGATCGCATTGATGTGTGACGAGTTCAATATAGATGACAAGACCCGGGAAACCCTTGTCGAACCCCTGAACACCCGGGAACTGCTCACCACCCTCACCTGTCACTATATCCGCTCCAATGCGGACAACACTTTTGAACGGGAACACGAAGAACTCGTCGCAGAACTTATCCACCGATCAAAATCACTGGGTAAACCGTTCACACAGGAAAACGCCCGGACCCGCATCCAGGACACGGTCCGCCCAGCCACAGAACAATTCCCCAACCCGTAACACCCTTCCAGCATCCATCATTTCACCCGGTTCAGTCCTGTTCGCCGAGCCGGTAGTACCCGTCCGGTACACCTGTCAGGTCAAGTTCGTCCAGGAACTCAATGGTTCGTTCCCGGATCGTGATCGTTGTCACGTCCAGGAGGTCGGCCACTTCTTTCATGGTGCGTTCGTCGCCTTCGATCCCGGCGGCCAGGAACAGTGCGGCGGCTGCAGTCCCTTTCGGTGACTTGCCGGACAGGATACGCTGTTCGTTGGCCTGATCGATGATGTCTTCGGCGCGTTCCCGGACCTGCACCCCCAGTTGCAGTTTGTCCGCGAACCGGGGCAGGTAGTCGATGGGGAACGGCGGCACAACGCGCACGTCCGTGTTGCGGCCGATGTACCGGTATGCGTCCCCGATCCGTTTCTTGGATGCACCGGTCACATCCGCGATCTCCTCCATTGTACGGGGGTCCCGCTGCTCCCGGGTGGCGACGTAGATGATGGCACCCATCATCTCCCGATGATCCCGGTTCCGCATCAGATCCTTGTCCCGTGCCTCTTCCAGCAGTTCCATGGCCCGGTCCTGTACCTCCTGTGACAGATCCAGGTCTGCGACGGCACGCTGCAGCAGTGACAGTTCACGCGTGGACCGGTCCTCCACCTGCGGCATCCATTTTTCGATCCCACTGTACGTATAATCCGAGGTAGCAAGGAATAGTATCATCCCGGCTGCGGTCAGTGGGATGCAGAATCCAGACAGTACCACGGCGATGAATGACAGTTCCGCCCACAGCGGAACGGCACGTCCAGCAGCAGTCCATCGATTGGCAGCGTCCTGGAGCCGTCCCTGATTCCGCACAGTGAACACGAGTACGGCGGGTACGGCGAGCAAGAGTGCGTCCCTAACTCCTGATACACCGAAAAATGGTGTGGCTTCAGAGAACAGCGGCGCGTCGCCGGGGGACAGTATATGGACGGCGCTGACAAACAAAAACACGGTGGCACCATACTGGAGTGCGGCAACAGCGATAGACCGCCATACCTGCCGGTTCACGTCCTCCGTCATGTCCTCAGCATCCGCGGAGATGCTTAAAAGGCCCCCAGTAAGTTCCGGAAACCGGATCTATGTGGATACCCTAGAATATACGTGATTTCGACCGGTATACGGGGAATGAACAGAACGGATAATCAGAGGATCAGGATCGCGTACCCGGTCAGGATGACCACGCCCATGATGTCACAGAGGTTGGTCACGACCGGGATGGCCGTATCATCCGGATCCAGTCCACGGCGGAAGGAGAGGAACGTGACACTGACACCGACCACAACCACAAACAGTGCGAGCGTGAGGCCGCTGGAAACAGTGATAAACAGTATGGTCGTAAATGCCAGTGTACCGCCACCGACCACATTCCCGATCACGTGGGCAACGACCCCAACAACCGCGGACAGGGTCGTGGCAAGGCCCAGGATCGCGGCAACATGCGCCAGCACGTCCGGGTCACTGAGCCGTGGTTCGATCTGCCCGAGGTGCAGCCGGGTGGAGATGCGGGAGGCAAGGATCGCCCCGAGGTTGCCGCCCATCCCGATCATGACCGGGAGGATGATGATCAGCCCGGGATTG
>CAZCWR010000193.1:0-2718 GCA_964502455.1 uncultured archaeon
TGCGGTACGTGATGAATGGCAGTATCCAGAACGGTGAACTCGTCCTCGAAGACCTCGGTGGATACTGGCGGACTGCACCCGAGCCAAAAGACAGCAATGCATCACTGACGGACCGGTTCATGGCCAACCTGAAACGGGGTCATGCCGTGGCGGCAGAACCGTACGAACTCGAACTTGCCTCCCGAACCGCAGCACAGGCCACCCAGGACATGTTCCAGCAGTGGATGTTGGACGAGACCATGAAAGACTGTGGCAGTACAGCACGCGATGCAACACCGGTAGCAGCCAGTTGACGTCATACACGGTGGTCTACGAGATCACACGCCGGGCTGTACACTGCCTGATCGTACTTGTCCCCTCGTTTGATGTGAACTCCAGTTCGATGAGATACGCGTGTCCCGCCTTAAAATCGGACGACCCCAGTGCCAGGGTTTCGCGCCAGTGATCCCCTGGATCCAGGGTATCCCCGCTCGCGGACAGCATATCAATCAACCGGCCATCGCTGATGGCACGCACATACACGTCAACGTCGGCAGTATCGATAGTGGTCTCTCCCGTATTCTTCACCAGGAAATCAATCGTATCGCCCTGATTGGGATGATCATTACAGGCCAGGTGCCGGAACTGTGTCTCTGTATGTGTCTGCTGTCGGATATCCTCCCACTGCGCATCCAACAGCTCGTTGAGGAACATCGCGAAACCGGATACCGCGATGATGACCAGAAACAGCAGCATCACAATCGCAATGATCGGAGTGACTCCCTGTCGGTTCACTCCCCGAGACAGTTGTCGTTGTCGCATCGCCTGTTCCTCCAGTCCCATCTACAACCCTGCTCTACACTGACTAACTTGGTCCCCTGATATATAAAATGCCCCCACAGCCTCTTGCTACCCACGGTTACGGAACCAGCACACGAGAACAATTTCACAACGGGTTCGTACCGTACAAACACTTAAATCATCTCCGGAATTATAGCGATTTCGATACATCGTAACAATGGTACTTTTTAAGGACCTACCATGACAGGGAACTAATCACACCGCGCCCGAACATGGAACACATATTTTCCCACCGTTTCTACACCGGTACAGACACCTACGGCGCGGGGGACGGGAGATCACGATGTACGAACACGACCACAGACACAGCGACAGCTATACCGATACAGACACCGCACTCCAAACAGACCTTCAGCACCTCGAAGGCACACATCACCTGCATGACCTGTTCACAACATTCCTCGATGACTACGACACGGACGCAGCCTACATCGAGGACGACACCGTATACGTGGACGGCGACAACCTCGACGACCTGACCGCCGCGTTCACTGACAGGTACGGCGACACCTTCCTCAACCAGAACCCGGCCATATCAGATGAGGAACTGGAGCAGTACGACCAGATGCCGGACACACTAACGACAGATCTCACCGCCGCTATGGCCGCATCCTACATGGAAGCCGAGACCGGCGAGTACGACCCACTGTTCTCCGTGCAGGGCGGCACGGATGAGGAACAGGCATCCAGTACGGTCGCCGGTTCTGCCTACGCGAACGCCGGCATCGCCGCAATCGGCACGCTCGGTATACTGGGTGCCAGTATCAGTGGAGCCGCCGCATTCGACACCACGGATACCGGGCCTGAATACGATCACGCGAACGCGTCGGACCGCTCCATCACGGACGACGGTATCCCCGAAAACACGAGTGCGGACGCGCTGGAGAGTGCAGACCCGAACCAGACCGATGTGTACGTCGAGGTGGATGCGGCCGCGGGCTGCAACGTGTCACCGGGATACTTCGATGATGTAAAGGAGATGTTCGCGAACGCGCCGGTCGAGAACCCGGACGGGTCGACCGGCATCAACCTGCATATCAACTACAGTGACACGGTCGCCACCGCGGACTATGTGGATATCAACGAACAGAACGGCTCGAAGAACAATCTCCCCGAGCTGAAGGAACAGTACTTCGATAACGATGGCAAAGGCCACCACTACGTCGCGATCGTGCCGAACGCCACAAACGGCGGCGAGTACAGCGGTGCCACGGAAGGCAGCAGCGTGCTGGGTGTGGCGAAGCAGGGCGAGTTCCTGGTCACCTGCGACGACCGGCCGCAGGACGAGGTCCAACACACGTTCGCCCACGAACTGGGGCACTCCCTCGGCCTCTCTTCCGACGCCTTCAAAGGCACAGATTCCGAGGAGATCCCGTTCGAACAATATCCCAGTGCCATGAACTACAATGACCCGAAGGGCGAAGGGAACACGTACATCCCGTACTCGGACGGCACCAACTCACCGAACGACCACGATGACTGGAAGCACATCGCCGAGAACCTGCACACGCCGGAGGTCGACGAGTAGTATCTGGATGATACCACAGAAGAACAGTTCCGTTCTCAGTAGTGGTTGTTATCTTATCGTGACCTCAATCTGTGTGGTCAGGGTTTCGATGGCTGTCATGATGAGGGAGAAGATGAACATGAGTGCAATCCACCGGTCCAGTGTTCCGAGAACGTCGGGCGCCACGCCAATAAACCGCAGCACTTCCACTGCCGACAGCAGTCCACCAAGTACAACAGCGATAGTGAACATCAGCCAGTAGTTGGAGATGCCACTTGTTTTCCGATAGTTCCTGGCTGCTTTCAGGGCTGCTGCAGCAAATGCGACTGTGGAGACACCAAACAGCAGAATCATGATCTGCGTGGACGGAT
>CAZCWR010000194.1:0-2662 GCA_964502455.1 uncultured archaeon
AAAACGGACTGGGCAAACGCCTTGCATTCATTCGCACGTACCGGGTCAAACGTGGATTGGAAGATACGAGCAAGCCGGGCGGATTCATCAAGGACCACATCTATTTCCAGGGCTATTCCATGCTGAAAGACCGGCCTGAACTTGCTGCCGATTTATATATTGGAAAAGTCAGTGTAGAGGACATGGACACCGTGCCCAGCCTCGCCGACCGCACCCCTGCCATCTCGCGCTCCCAGCATCTCAACGCCTACGAACAGGCCGCGGAACGTATCTCCCCGGACTGAACTGGTTCTCCCATGTCCCCGGAGAACGCTGCGGATGACGCAGCAGATGCTACGTTGCGGTGCGCTGTACTGTATGGGAGCGAGTCCGACGAGCATCCGGAGTTTATCCGGGCTGCCGAGGAGTACTTTGATACGGTGCTCGGTGTGCCGCTGGAGAACCTGCATCTGACGTACAACGGCGGTACCGGGCTCATGTACCGGGGGACCGATCTGACCACGTTCGACTGTGTGCTGCTGCGGCTGTTCGATCCGGACATGCTGTACGGCGAGCTGATCCCGGACATCCTGCACAAGCACGGCGTGTACACCCAGCTGACCGCGGAATCATTGTTCATTGCGTCCAACAAGTTCTACACGATCCAAGTACTGGACCGGGCCGACCTCCCCGTGCCCGCGTCCACCTACATGCTGTCAACGGAGGAAGCGGAGCGTGCCGGCCGCGAACTCGGATATCCGCTGGTCATCAAACTGATCTCCGGATACGGCGGCGAAGGCATCATGCGGGTGCAGGACCCGGAAGACTTGGCGGCGCTGGTGGACACGCTGACACTGTTTGATCAGGACATCTGCCTGCAGGAGTACGTGGAGAACCCGGGCGAGGACATCCGGATCGTGGTGATCGGAGATGAGACGTACTCATACAAGCGGGTGGGCGGGGATGAGGAGTGGCGGTCAAACGTGGCTGTCGGCGGTTACATGGAAGAGTACGACGCATCAGCGGAGATGCGGGAGGCGGCATTACGGGCGTCAGAGGTGTGCAGCCTCGACATCTGTGGTGTGGATATCATCGAACGCGACACCGGTGGATTCGTGATCGGCGAAATCAACACGTCCCCGTCGCTGGAGGAGGATGAGAAACGGGTCGGAATCAGCCTCTACGACCGGGTCATGGAATTCATGTACGAGCAGACAACCGTGTAACAGGTTTCTGGACCTGCTGTTACAGGGAGACAAAACCTTCCCGTTCCCGGAGATCCATCCGTGCAGCGTAGTGCCGGAAGAACCGTGAGATGCCTTCGACCAGTCCCTCGATGAATCCGCGTTCCCGGCGGATCGCGATGTATGAGACACGGGTCCCCTCATTCACCCAGTCCTGACGGTGCGTAGATTCCACCAGTCCCTCGTACGGCGATTCTATCTCGTGCTCACCGCGTTCGTTCGTGATGACACCGATTGTCTCCCCCTTCATCACTTCATCACCTGGCTCCTTCACCTGGTTGTATTCGCCGGCGGTGGTGGCCCAGACCTCTTCCAGTCCCCGATAGATCTTCTGGTCCGCGTTTTCCGGGTCACCGTACAGGGAGCCAGCCTCCTTCAGCAGGTTCATAACCACGGTGACGTACCGCTCCAGTTCCTCGTCCGCGTACGCACCGCCGCCGATCTCAACGGTGACTGCGGGCACACCATGCTTCGGGGCGACCCCGGCAAGGACACCGTCACCGATGTGTTCCGGCGGCGTCTTGATCACATGCTCCAGCCCCGAGTTCCGGATGAGCCGCTCCTGCGCCTCAAGGATATCCCGGTCAAACTCCGGGTTGGTCTTCCCACGAATCTGGTCGATCTTATACCCGGGTGAGGTCGCCGTATGCAGGTCAAGACAGTAATCCGCCTTCACCACCTGTTTCAAGAGATGGTACGCCAAACGCTCCGTGATGTTGCCGTCCGGCCCCTCATCCAGTTCGACCGTCCCAAAGCACCGGTTCAGATTCCGTTCCTCGGACTCGTACAGCTCGAACTCCGGTTCCGGCGTCTCCCGCTTGTTCTTGATCGCGGCAAACACGTTCGCCTCCGGAATGATCGAGATCGTCCCGTTCACATCCTCCGGATCCAGCCGGTCGTACAGCTCCTTCGCCGTATCGATCGCCAGGAACTCGTCACCGTGCGACCCGGCGTTCACCACGACATGCGGCCCGTTCCGTGCACCATCCACCACATACCGCTTCAACGCATACAGTGCTGTCTCTTCCGCATCCTTATCCCAGACCTTGAACGATACGATCGTCTTCTCTTCTTTGCCTGCCTCGTCCGGCATACTGCTGCCTCCAGTCACCGAACTGTGCTGTCGAAGAACAGCCCCCAACTCACGCCCAGACGGACGTGCACCCCACCGATTCAAGACAGCACGTAACGGGTGATGTTACAGCATTGGGAAGCGTTTCTTGTAAATCTTACGGCCACAACTGCAGGTCACAGATTTCATTCAGAAATCTGTTACAAGCAGCCATCTGCTGGATGGCTGCGGGCTGCAGTTGGCAGATCCAACGAGTTCACTACGTGAACTCATTTTACGCAACCACCAGAAGACAACCTCACAAGTCCAGACGATTCAGAACCACTGGCAGAAGATGCAATCAACACATTGTTGGGTGGTGCAGTGC
>CAZCWR010000195.1:0-2644 GCA_964502455.1 uncultured archaeon
CTGTACTCCCATTATAAATGCATGGAGGTTCCGTGGGAACAGCTCAACAAGCAGCAGCGTGCGGTCTGCGAACACCTGGACGGGCCAGTCCTTGTCATCGGCGGACCGGGAAGTGGGAAAACCACTGTGGTCCGGCATAGATATGAGCAACTGGTGAAGAACGGTGTCGATCCGGATAATATCCTATTGACCACGTTTTCGCGGGCGGCTGCAGCCGAATTGCGGGAACGCATCACGACGGATACGGGTGGCGGAACGAACATCGGGACGATCCACTCCATCTTCTACAAGATCGTGCGGGAGCACTACGACAAGCTCGGGTACCACACCGCGAACCTGAACCTGTACCAGGGCGGTGAGATCCGGGAACTGTTACGTGAAATTGTCGCGGAGCTGACGCACGGGCAGGCGAGTGGCCACGTCGTGAATGATACGGTCCGGTTTTACAAGACGAACCTTGACAGGGTGCGGGCGAACGGGATGACCCCGAGCGACCTGGAGCAGGCAATGCAGGACGGGTCGTTCGCGTTCCAGCACCTGATCTCGGACCGGGAACTGGACACAATCGAGGACGCGGAGGAGCAGGCGCCCGCCGTCTACCGGGAGTTCCTGGACCGGCTGTATGAGCGGAACGCGATCGACTACACCGGGATGCAGCACAAGGCGTATATTGTATTGAAGAATAATCCGGCCGCGCTCCAGCACTACCGGGACCGGTACCAGTATATCATCGTGGACGAGGCGCAGGACCTGAACTACGTGCAGTGGCAGCTCATCCGGCTGCTTGGCGAGGACCACAGAAACGTGTGCATGGTGGGTGATGACTGCCAGAACATCTACTCGTGGCGGGGATCGGACCACCGGTACCTGTACGATTTCCGGGAGCTGTTCGAGGCCGCCGTGTATATGTTGCCCCGGAACTACCGGTCCACCCAGCAGATCGTGGACGCGGTCAACACGTTCATGACCGCACTCGAAGACGTGGAACAGAAAACTCTTGTTTCAGAGCAGGGCCGGACACCGCAGTCTGACGGCTTCCCAGCGGTGGATGCATACGAGAACGCGCATCTGGAACGGAACCAGATCGTGCAGACCATCCACGACCTCGTGGATTCCGGGTACGACCCGGGTGATATCGCCGTATTGTTGCGGACGCGCGGCCGGAACGGGAAGAAGGTCGAATCCTACCAGGAACTGCTGTCCGCGATGCGGCTGGAAGCCTCGGATACGCGTGGATTCCGGTTTATGGAACGGCAGGAAGTGCAGTGGGTGCTCAACCATCTCAAGGCGTACATGAATCCGGACGACGACGTCGTGCTCCGGAACGTGCTGCTGGCGCACGATATCAGCCAGGACGCGATCGACCGGCTCGTGGAAGAAAAACCGGACGACCGGACGCTGCGATCATACATCACGGACCTGACACCACTCCACGCCGCGATCGTGGAACCGGATACGCTCCGGGACATGCAGGATGTCATCGACCTGATCGTGGACATGGACAACGCCGACAACCTGGTCGCATACATCTACGAGGAAAGCGGGCTCCGGCAGCAGATTACTGAATGGGGTGGTGACACCGAGGGCCGCCGCATGAATGTCACAACGCTCAAGGAGGCGATCGCGGATTTCCCGCAGACTCGGAGCGGCATCTCCGACTTCTTCGACCACATCGCAAACACTGCCGCGGAAGAAGAAACGGAGGGCGTGACCGTCACCACGATGCACGGTGCGAAAGGCAAGGAGTGGCCGGTCGTGTTCATCCCGGAACTCCGTGACGGCACCGTCCCCCACCCGGTCGCGCAGGATGTTGAAGAGGAGAAACGCCTGTTCTACGTCGCGCTGTCCCGTGCAAAGGAACGCGCCTACCTGTCATATTATGGGAAGCCGTCACAGTTCTTGGAACATCTCGGTTAGATGGGTGGTCCCGGTTCGCTGTGGTATGTAAGACGGTAACTGGGCCTAGTTCCGCCAGTCATCCTGCAGCAGACCAAACAGTACGACGTCCCGGTACGTCCCGTTGTGGTATTTGTGCTCCCGGAACCGGCCTTCCTCGGTGAACCCGACATTCTCCAGGAGGCCGATGGACTTCTCATTCGTGGCGAGTGCCCGGGCCCAGACCCGGTGCAGGCCCAGCGTATCGAACCCGTATCCAACCATCAGTCTGGCCGCCTCTGTACCAATCCCCTTCGAATGGTGGTCAGCGTCCAGCATGAGCCCTAGGTCCGCGACACGGTCCGGCTCCTCCTCCATGCGCAACCCCACAGTCCCAACCGTTTGTTCCTCATCCTTCGCGTATACGAGGAGCGTGACCTGATCCTCGTTATCGGTCAACGCCTCGTAGAACTGCTGCTCGCTCCGCATGTTCTGCGGCTGACTGATGCTGATCCACTGCCACACGTCTTCGTGATTCACGATGTCCCGCAGCTGCTCCAAGTCTGACTCCTCGACCGGATACAGATCAACATTCTCGCCAGTGAGAAACGGTGTACGGTCCATGCTAATCAATTCCCTTTCTTCTCCTTCACGTACCGCCCGGCATCCAGCGCGGCGGCAGCACCCTGCCCGGCAGCCAAAATTGCTTGCTCCGTGGCGATATCTGATACGTCACCGCAGGCGTACAGTCCGTCGATATTGGTGCGCT
>CAZCWR010000196.1:0-2619 GCA_964502455.1 uncultured archaeon
TCCATGCGCGCCATTTCCTGTTTCCATGCGGTACCGTGTGGTTTCTGCCGGTCGTCGTATAACTGGTGGACTGCGGCGTGTGCCAGTTCGTGTTTCAGTAACGCCCTGACGGTTTCCGGGTCCTGTTTGAGGAGGTGGTGGCTGATCGTGATCTCCTGGGTGTTCGGATTGTACTGGCCGGCCCGTCGCTTGAATCCGCGGAACGATACGGAGAAGGTGAGTGCATCGTCATAGAACTCCTGGTTGTACCGTGCGAGCACCGTTTCTACCTGATCGGCGGTAACAGCACTAGCTGTGTCTGTACCGGTCGCCGCGTCCGCGTCACCAGTTGCCGTTCCCACTGTGGGCATCGTTATGGTCGTCATCAGTGAAATACGTATCGGCCAGTGAATCGTCATGGCCCGCCTCGTACCCATCACGGTCCATGGGGTGATCCGGATGGTACGCCGGTTCCGTGTCCTGTTCCGGTGCCGTGAGGTCGTCAAGGTACGCGTACAGTTCCTCCCGGTTCCGGTATACTGCACTGGCCCCGGACAGGAGCACGGCCAGTACCAGGATGATCGCGAGTACGCCGCCGATGGTCCGCCCCCAGGACCGGTCGCCGCCATCGACATTGGTGTCTGTCCCAACCGTTCCAGCGGTACGGTCCTGTCCACCCCGCAGACCTGCAGCCCGTTCCTGTGCCCGGTCACGCTCGTACTGGATGTCACGGAGCCGGTTCCGGTAATCGGTGCGTTCACGGCGCATGTGCTCGTACTGGGCCTGGTACCGGTCCATGTCCTGCTTGACCTGCCGGAGCTCGGTCTGGTACCGGTCGCGTTCGGCGGATGCCTCGTGGTACTGTTCCTGGTACCGGTCACGACTGGCAACCATCTGCCGGTACCGCTGCCGCAGATCACCGTACCGCGCCCGGAGATCATCGTAATCCCGCTGCAACACGGTGTACTCGTGCTCCAGATCCTGTAACTCGTCCCGGTACTGGTCCCGCTCATCGTTCACATCATTGTACTGGTCCAGCAGGTCCTGGTAGTCCTGCTCCAGTTGCTCGTATTCACTGATAAGGGTCTCCAGCTCGCCAGACAGCTGCTGGTTCTCCGCCTGCAACTGGTCCCGCTCGTCCTGCAGATCCGCATGGCTCTGCTCCAGTGCGCTGTGATCGGCACGGAGCGCATTGTACTGCTCCCGTAAGGCCGCCATCTCCTCCTGGACCGCGGTGTGCTGTGCGCTCAATGCCTCGTACTGGCTTTTGTACTGATCTCGCTCGGCCGCAGTGTCCTGGAGCTGTTGCTCCAGTGCGGCCAGTTCGGATTCCAGCTGTGCATACTCGTCCACCAGCGCCTCATACTGCTGCTTGTACTGGTCGCGTTCTTCCTTCACCTGCTGCAGTTCCGCGTCCAGTTCCTCGTACTGCTGCTTGTACTGGTCCCGCTCGGCTTTGATTTGCTGCAGTTCGGCCTGTAACTGTTCGTACCGGTCCCGGTAGTAGTCTCGCTCACCGGACGCCTCCTCGTACTGCTGCCTATAATAGTCGCGTTCCTGCTCCAGCTGCATGTACTGATCGGCCAGTTCCTCGTACTGCTGCTTGTACTGGTCGCGTTCTGCCTTGACCTGCTGGTACCGTGACCGTAACTCCTCGTATTTCTGCCTGTAATATGCTTTCTCCGATTTCAGATGCCGGTACCGGTGTTTCAACTTACGGTACCTGTCCCGGTACCCGTCACCATCGCCATGGTCGGAGCCGGAGATCGTAATAGAGGACGAACTCCCGGTCGGAGACACGGTACTGGCAGACACCACGCTACGCTGACTGTCGTACGGGTAACTTCCTGCAGCACTGACACCGATAAGAACCATCACCAGCGCCAGAACCACCCCAATCTTTTCCCACGCCATACTACTACTTGACAGAAAAAACATTATAAACCTGCCGTTACTTTGACTACCTGACGGTAACACATTTTTGCTATGCGCGGTGCCGCCAGTGCTGTGACCGCGGGTACTGCCGTGTACCGGTGCGTGGCCGCTGCCGTTGTGCCGGTGCAGATCCGGTCCGCCGCGTGGCCCGTCCCGGGCTGCGAGTCGCCGTAGCTGCATGATGTGCGCCTGCATGCCCGTTCCATGCACTGGCCACGATATATACGATGCCTGCGGCCGCGAATACGGTCAGGATCGCCGCGATCGTCGTATCGCTCGGGACCATGCCGGTCAATCCGGTCCGCGGCTGTTCGCCGGTCTCACTGACCGGGGTGGGCTGCGGGTCGCTGTCGATCACGTCGCCAGGTGTGTCCGTATCGCTGGGCGTCCCGGTGATGGGCTGTGGCCGTACGACGGTCTCTCCCACTGGTTCGTCATCGATCTGGATCGTATATGTACCGCGGTCCAGTCCAAGATTGACTGTCACGACCCGTGTCTCACCGGCATCCAGTGCCAGGGTCGGCGTCGCCACGGTCGTCCCGTTCGCCGTCACGTTCAACGTCCGTTCGCCCGCCATCGTCCCACTGTTCTGTGCGGTCACCTGCACCTGGGTCTGGGCCGCATCCGGCTGACGGAGGGCCGTATCGGTGACGGTGATGACAGCGCCATCGTAGCCAACCGCAAGCGGCCTGATACGATCTACCT
>CAZCWR010000197.1:0-2610 GCA_964502455.1 uncultured archaeon
GAACGCCCCGTAACAGGTAGGCCTGTGACCGTTTGTGTTACAGGCGGGCCATATCCTTTATTCCTTCACGACATTGTTCACGCGGTAACGCACCCAAAACGGTGGAAGGAGCGATTATTCACGAATGACAAAATTCTACGTGAAGGTTGAAACAGAGAAGGATGAATTTCACGTTGATACATCAGGTACGTATCCGCGCATCAGTTTGACTGCACCGGCATCTCAGGAGCGGGCGAACAGCGAACTTGTGCGTGAACTTTCTGCGATACTGGAAAAATCAGTCAGTATCGTGTCTGGGCACAATTCTCGACGGAAACAGCTGGCTGTTGATATAGGTGAAGATGAGATACGCGGCCAGTTAAAGGCCGCATCAGGGTAACATGAAGTTCATGAACGTGAAATAGTGTCGATCTTGCGAAGAACGATCTGTAGTTCGCCCTTGTACACCTCGACCCTGCCCTGGAATCGGTATACGTCTCCGGAATCGATATCTAGTTCTCTATTGCCAAAATACACTGCAGATAGGTGTTTATCGCCGTCCTGTACGGTGAGAAACTGGACGCCGTCACGTACTGTGTGGTCAGCGACCGTACCGTCAACTGTTACGGTTTCGCCGATATAGGTCTCATCAAGGACGGCGAGGCTGGTATGTGGCGGCGTATAGACCACAGACGCCGTGTAGACAAGCATAAGACCGGTCACAGCAAGCAGTAACGATACCCGTTCAAGTGCCGTGAGATCACTCACAATCTCTCGAATATGCGATATCATAGCTCACACACCGCTATATCCTGGTAAATCGGGCCGTCATCTGTCAATCTGCTCTCCTTAAGTCTCACACTCCCCACATCAAACGCACCAAATGTCGGATTGTGCTCACGCACCAGGTCTTGTAACTTTGATTTCACATGATTGTTCATATGCTTTACACGGCCCAACGTGACGTGCGGGACAAAATCATCTTCATATTGTTCATTTATGAAGTTCATTCCTTCAGTGTACTTCATATGTAGTTCATTAAGCTCTCTTTCGGGTTTAGCACCCGCCCAGATGACCTCGATGTAACTCATATGAGGGAATACACCTACATCCTCTATTGTACACGTAAACGTTCCTATATTCACGTTATTCGTGACTGTCATGAAACTATCTTGTACTTCAGTGACCTTATCTTCATCGACGTTACCAAGGAATGCGAGGGTAATATGGAGTTTATCTGGTGATACTGGTTTAACTCCATGAAATTCACTTAACTTATTAATGAACGAGGAAAGACTGTCACGTGTATTATATTCTTCTACATCTATGGAAATGAAGAGTCTCATGAACGTGTATGAGTCATGTGACGGAAAGTTAAATAAATTGCCGTTCATCATGTAATTCACGTGACTTTTATTAAGGTGACTCAGATCAGTGAATGGATGGAAAAATACGGGTGGAATCAGAATCCGTTCACGTTTCGTATCTATCCTGATCTCATGATCGGGTACGAGGAGGAGCATCAGCGTATCAAGGACTCGATCGAGTCCAACAGCAAGCTGACGCTGCTGCTGGGGAATACTGGTGCCGGAAAGACGAACATGCTGCGCCAGATCGAATCTGAGTACAGCGGAGATCGCCATCTGTTCTATATGTCGAAGCCGCCAGTGACAGAGCCGGATCTTCTGCAGTTCCTGGAGAACGAGGTACTTGACCAGGGGTTGCTGGCGCAATTCATGAACTCGTATTCGCTCTATAACATCCACGAAGCGCTGAATGATAAGTACGCGAACCAGATGGTGTTGCTCGTTGATGAGGGGCATGAGGCGTCGATTGAAGTCCTGGAATGGCTGCGGACGGCGATGGATCATATCGATTATCTGACGGTTGTCGCGGCAGGTCTGCCGGAATTCGAGGACATGCTCGAGGAAGAGGTGAACACGCTGTACAGCCGGGCGACCGATGTGGTCAGTCTGGATTCGCTGAACAGGGATGATACGATTCAGCTGATCCGGAAGCGGATCGAGTATGTGGGTGGTCGGTCGATTGAACCGTTCACGCAGGATGCGGTTGTGAAGGTGTACGAGGAAACCGGTGGCTTCCCGCGTGAGGTGCTACGTGTCTGTAATGATGCTGTCATACAGGCCGCGAACGAGGATAAATCTATCATCGACAGAGATGATATCGAGGATGTCCTCGAGGAAGACGATGAGGATGCAGTTGAGGAACGTGATACTACCGGGGGGTCAACAGGTGATGCGTCCGAAGCAGAAGGGGCTGATCGCACGGATGAGAGTTCAGAGGAAACGAACAACCCGGCAGGGGGGGCGGATGAAGATGACGGACCGGATCTGGAGGCGTTAACCGCGAAGCAGCTGGACGTGTTCGAGGCGATCCAGGAGCTTGGTCAGGCGACCTCTGGGGAGATCGTGGAGCATATGGGGATGGAGGACTACCAGTCCCGTGACCATGCGATCCGGTCGATTAATAACATCCTGCGGCGGTTGATGGAGCAGGAGCTAGTGAAGCGGAAGCGGAAGGGACGGAACTACCTGTACAGTTCCGACGTGGATGCGTAGCGTTACTTATATAATGCTGTCTCTCAACAGGGTTCCTGTGGTGTATCATGAC
>CAZCWR010000198.1:0-2605 GCA_964502455.1 uncultured archaeon
CTATCTGCATCGCGTGATCGTGCACCTGCACGGTGTTCTGCCCGCCGCCTCCGCAACACCTGCAGGCCCTGAACGATGATACCGATCACAACAAGTGCAGGGAAGAGGAGTCCGTCCTGCAATAGGATATCCGGCTGTGAGACGATGTCCTGCAGTGTGACCGGGTTTCCGGGTGCGTGAGATGCGACGGTGGCACCGGTGCTTATCAGGCCGGCACCGAGGACGGCGGTGACGAGGATTATGACTGCGCGGAACAGCAGCCAGCCGAGACCGGCTCCGATTAGTCCGCCGAGGAGGAGTGCGACGATGCCCACGACGTCGGCCTGGGCGACGGATCCGCTCGCGAATGCACCTGTCGGAGAGGCAGGAACACCCGTACTCTGCAGCAGGACAAGAGCCAGTGCCGCACCACCGACGAACCCGAGCACGGTGATAAACAGGTTGTGGAACGCCATGGCAAGGAACGCCGCGATGAATCCAGCCATGACCATGAGGAACGATGCCGCGGCGAGACCGACGGTGGACGCGGTAAGACCCGCTTCTGTTACAGCAGCACCGGCCAGTCCGGCACCGGCAAAGAACCCGATCAGCCGGATCACCGTGCCGTAGATGCTGGTCCCGGCAACCAGGAACAGTATCCCCACAAGTGCCAGAACAGCGGCCGTGGCCAGTGCAGGCGTGTGCATATCTGACGACCAGCTAACGATCTATAAGAAACACCCCAGACATCCATGTCTGCTCGATGTATCGGTGTTGTACCAGACACCAACCGATCTGTTATAGACCTTCAATCTGTAGCGAGGTGCATGACACTGGAATCAATGGATAAAAGGAAAACCGCGTCCGCATGCCCGTTCCGCGTGATTTTCGGAATTTATTTAAGGACGCCGCAGGGAAATGGGTCGTATGCACATCGCATCGGTACGTAACACGGCACTTGTACTGGTTCTTACACTCAGCATCACAATCCTAACCACAATCTCAGCGGCACAGATGCCGCCCTCAGGCATGGACTCCGGTGACAGGGCAGAGATGCCGGAGGAGATGCCAGACCGGATGCCGGACGATATCCAGCCGGGGCAGATGGCGCTGGATGCCCGGACCCTGTCAGCGCAGCAGTTCGGGCCGGCAGTGAGTGACCGTGTTGCGTCCGAGGACGTTATCGCACAGATGATGGCCGCGTATGTCGAGGAAGAGTACGGTATCGATGCCCGGCCGGAAGATCATGTAGAGCTGTGTCCGGATGCGGAAGCCGTGGCCGATGCGGTGTGGCAGCAGCTACAGGACCAGGACATCGTCGAGGACCGGCCGTTCTGTGAGACATGGGAGGCCCGTGCGGACACCTGCCTGGAGGGAGGTGAGACCGCGTGTAACCGTATCCTTGAAGAACCCGCGGATTCGCAGGCTGAAGCGATGGGCATGACCTGTCCGCCTGACCATGAACAGATGGAAGCGTTCTGCGTCCGACAGTTCAAGGACGACATGAACGCGCATCAGCAGGAGGCAAAGCAGGAGACCTGTGCGGAACGCTGGGACGGCCACCAGGAGATCTGCGCCGGTATGGAAGAGCAGCGAGAGCTCCGTGACGAGTTCGCGGATCGGGAGCGACCGAACGCATCCGACTATCGGGACGAATACGGAGGCGAGTATGAAGACGAGTTCGAGGACAGGAACGATTCTGATGATGAGTGGAATGACTCCGATTCGTTCGAGGATCGACGTGACGAGTTTGAAGAGATGCTGAATGAGACACGGGCCGAGCGACGGCTGGACGGGACGCTGGTCCGGGTCGCCGAACACGGGAATGATACCGACAGTGACTCAGACACGGACAGTACAGTCGTGACGGAAGATGACGACGACGGTATGAGCCGGGAGGAGTTCATGGACGAGATCCCGCCGTGTGAGAAGGATGCGTTCATGGCACAGTGCCGCGCACAGATGGATGACCGGTTCGCCCAGATGGAGAACGAGATGCGGCAGGAATGTGAGCAGCAGGCTGACCGGATGCTGCAGGATGCCCGGCAGATGTGTGATGAGCGCGAGCAGACACACCAGACCTGTATGGAGCACCGTGAAAAGGCGTGTTCGTTCGCCACAGATGCAGCAGAGACCTGTAACAGCATCTCCGAGGACGAGCTGTACCAGGTGCTGGTCGACCGGGCGGAACACCTGTGTAATGTGACCGAGCGCCGGGTCGAGGATTCCGTTTTGAACGAACTGGAGAACGTCAGTGACACGCTGCAGACCGAGCTCCAGGTCGCGATCGACAACGACCAACAGAACTACGTCGAGGCCCTGGAGCAGATGGAACAGGTCGAGGAACGTGAAAACAGCCGCGGCATGGGATACAGCGTCCAGCGGGCGTTAGGGCTCGCCGCAGAAGAGGAGCAGCGGGACGCGGAAGAACTCCGGGAAAGCGCTGACAAGATCGACGAAGCCATCTCCTCACTGGAAGACATCGCCGAACAGACGTCCAACACCGCAGTCCGGCAGAAAATCCAGGAGCAGATCACGAAACTGGAGGAACGGCGGGACGACCTCCGGGAGCGCGCCGATGAGAAAGAGGAGCGTGCCAGCGGCATCCTCGGCGTCTTCGGATAAC
>CAZCWR010000199.1:0-2593 GCA_964502455.1 uncultured archaeon
TGCTGCAGGAGAAGGATAAAGTCCTGTTTACGGCCGCCGGCACCTCGTACCATGCAACATTGTTGGGCGTATATTATTTGCAGAAGGCGGGAATCGAGGCGCAGACCCTGATCTCCTCCGAGTTCCAGAACTATGAACGTGTGGACGAGGACACACTCCTGATCGCCGTATCCCAGTCCGGGGAGACCCGTGACACGCTAGACGCGATCGAATACTCGAAGGAGCGCGGTGCCGCGGTCGCCTCGATCGTGAATATGCCGCACTCCGCCATCCAGCGCGAGAGTCAGGCATCACTGGAGATCCAGGCCGGGAAAGAAGTCGCGGTCGCCGCCACAAAAACGTTTTCGAATACGGTATTGACACTGCTGCACCTGGCGATCGCTGCTGGCTACGATGGCCAGATCAGGAATGTCGCCGAACAGATGCGGTACCTCATCAACGAGAACGAGGACCGCGTCAAAGACCTGGCAAACCAGCTGGCGGACGAGGATGATATGTACGTGATCGGCCGCGGCTCCACGTATCCTATCTCCCGGGAGATCGCATTGAAACTGAAGGAAGTGCCGTACATCCACGCCGAAGGCATGATGGGCGGCGAACTCAAGCACGGCACGCTGGCATTGATCGAGGACGGCACCCCCGTGTTCGCACTGGTGCCGGAGGAAGACGATGAGATCGTGTCCAACATCCACGAGATCGAGGCCCGCGGCGGCAACGTCATCAAGATCTCCCCGTACCACGGCCGGTTTGACATCCCGGAGGACCGTGACGGCTTCCCCTTGTATGCAACAACGATTGGCTTCCTGCTCTCATATTATCTGGGGAAGGCACGGGGCTGTCCCATCGACAAGCCGCGCAACCTGGCTAAAACCGTTACAGTACGATAACGGTTTTCTAAGAAGCCTGTCCGCCTACGGACGGCTTCGCCAAACGGTCACAGTCAGGTGACCGTTTTAACTCGGGGTACGCTCAACCAGTTGAAGCGCACCATAGCGAAGACTGTCACCGTTCGCTGACAGTCTTCTAGCAGCCCTTCCAGTACTGGAACGGCTTCGCGAAACGGCCACAGTACGGTAGCCATATAGAAGCAGTCATTGGCAGGGAGATATCCTGCATACTTTATTTCGGGACGATGACCAGTTCTGGACCGTCCGGCAGTAGTTCGCCGGCATCGTCGTATCGGTCGCCGTCAAGCCATCCAGCCTCTTCGACCTGGTCCCGCCATTCGTCTGCCCAGGACTCGTTCGGCCAGTCATATTCCCGGTACTGCAGTGTGCAGTTCTCGCAGTGTGATCCGCCCATACAGTAGTCTGTTAGCGGGAAGCGTGACCACCTGATAGGCTGTCCGTCAGGGTCCTGGGGTTCCAGGTATACGGCGTGGAACGTGTCCTGGTCGAACGTCGGCGACGCTCTCCCGAACTGCGCAGGTGAAAGCGTGGCCTGTTCCCCCGGTGCAAGATCCACCGTACCACCGAATGTTCCACGAGCGGCTTCGATGATCGGTGACTGGTTGGCTCCCGGTAGTTCGGTAACATCACCGTCGAGTTCAAGCAGCGCCCGACGTGTCCCGGTGTTCTCCACGGTGACCTGGAACGGAACGCCGCAGGTGATATCCGTTATCTCCAACCGGTAATAGGTTTCCGGCAGACCCGTACAGCTGCCCCGGACGATCGTTTCCGTTCCCGGTGCCGGCATATCGTTCAGTGCGAACAGCGTGTCCCGCACGTTACGCTCCCATGCGATAAGGCGGTCAAGGTCCTCGCGCGTCGTGTCCAGATCGACCGGGCATTCACCGTTCTCTGCTTCATCCGCACAGTGTGCCTGAATGTACCGTGCGTACAGGTCGGTATCCGCCTCCACCTCTGCGAGTTCCGTGGACCAGATCAGCGTGTTCCGTAACGCCTGCTGCGCAGGGGCGGTCATGGGTTTCCCGTACCGGTCCACATAGTTGTCATAGGTCCCGCCGCACACTGCTCCTTCTGCCGGGGTCGGCGTATTAACGTCCAGCGGCTGGATCAGCACCCGGGTCCAGGACCCGCCCGGTGTCAGTTCGTCCATCGCGACACCGCGCATCACGCCCGATGTCGGGGGCGGTACGTGTGACAGTGCCCGCAGGAACTCCTGTCCTGTGAATGCGTCGTCCGCTGCACCGTCCGTGCCAGTACGGCCACCCGCCGGAACGCTCATCTCCGTCCGGCCCGTCAACACCGGGTTCTCGATATCAGGCGCATCAGCGAACACAGCCGCTGCAGCGGACGCGCCAAGGTAATGCGGCACGAACAGGACCACAAACAGTCCCAGATAGAGCACGACGAACACCGTACTGTAGCGTCCCAGCTGCTGTCGGAACATGGCTGCCGTCACACCGGCAACGAACAGCGCCAGCAGGTTCAGCACGCCGGTCATCGCAAACGTCAGCTGCATCCCTGTCCCGGACATTCCCTCCAATACCCACATGGCTCCAGCGAACAGCGCTGCAGTCCCGATGGCCGCACCCAGCGACAGGGAACCCTCCCGACGATCACCCTGCCAGATCCGATATACACAGACCACCAAATGCAACACAAGGATACCACCAGCCACGATCAGCGCA
>CAZCWR010000200.1:0-2583 GCA_964502455.1 uncultured archaeon
GCTTGCAGCACTGACCAAAGTGTCGGGCCTCGTCGTGCTACCGGCGATCGCGCTCTATGCACTGTACCATCACCGCTGGGACACGTTCAGGATGAAGCGGTACTGGATCGGTGCAATCGGGTTTATCGCCGCGTTTTTGTCCTGGGAGATCGCTCACTACCTGCGTTCCGGCACGTCGTATACCATCGAGATGGGGCTCAGGAACTTTCGTGAACTCCTCGGTGGTCCGACGCAACTCAGTGAAACTGGTGGTGTCGGAAGTCACGAAACATGGTTCTACGCAACAAACCTTCCATCAATACTGGGAGTCGATTCAGTTGTCTTCTACTTCATTATCGGATTAATTGCTATGGCCCTGTACTGGGACCGCAAGTCGGATATGCTCCTGATCTACCTTGGAGTGGTGTTCACTGTGTTCACGCTGAAGACCTACAATCTCCACCGCTACTTCCTGCCATTCGTCCCTGTCGCCGTCGTCATCGCAGGATACGGGGTGGCAACCATCAAGAACGGTGTGCAGGCGGTGACAAACCGGGAACTGGCGATAATCGTGTTCCTGGGCATCCTCGTGGCTGTTGGCGGGAGCATGTACCAGACCGGTGCAGAATCCGTTGCCAAATCGGGAGAAGGATTCGCGCATCTCGACGATGCTGGCCAGTGGCTGAACGAGCATACTGACGAGGACGACATGATACTGGTCAGTTCAAAGAACCAGGTCGCCTGGTATGCAGACCACGATAACGTAAAACCAGTACACCACTTGGACAGTCCTGACAAGGTCGACCAGTATGTACGGGAAAACGATGTAACATACGTTGAGGTCGACCGCTGGGAGCGACTGGTGCGCATGAAGACACCGTTCACCTATACCCACTACCTCCAGAGCCCGATGTATCGCCCGGTCACGGGATATCCGGAGGGCCAGTTCACACAGTTCATCCAGATACTGCAGAATGAGGGCGCACTCAACACGGTCATCCAGCAGAATGACGGGATAACTAATATGCAGGACGCGTTGATGGCGATTCAGCCGCCGGTCGTCATCTACGAGGTTGTTGAAACCCGTGATACTGCAGCAGAAGATGAGTGAGGGCGACGATTTTTTGGTCATCTGTCGGCTTAATAATACTGGGATAATAAGACCGTTGTAGGGGTAACACAGTGCTGTCCAAGGTAGCCAGAAAGATATGGCGGTTCCGTGCATCCAAAACAGGGGCGGTGATACTGTGGGTGGTGGTGATTGCGTTTCTGGGGCAAGCTGCAGTGTCTGCATACGCAGATTACCAGTCTGTGACGCCGACACTGCACATGATACCATTCACAGGGGCACTCGTGTTTCTTATCGCGAAGCAACTTGTGCTCCCTGTGAAGTGGCGGCTCGTGCTGAACGCAGACCAGAAATCACTGTCGTTTTCAGATGCGGCATACCTGTTCTACGTGTCTAATCTCTCATCGTACATCCCTGGAGGTGTCTGGCAGTTCGTTGATATGGGATACAGGGCGACGGAGGAAGGAGAGGCGCAGGAAGCAGTAGCGCATTCTATTATCTATGTGCAGGGAACGACCGTGGCATCCGCCTTCTTTATGGCTGCTGCACTCGGGACCATCGTCCTGCCGCAGTGGCGTGCAGTCTTTATTTTGATTACTCTGTCAATGGTTGTTGGTGTCCTGTATGCCCCGGTAATCGTTGACAAAGTACAATCTGTTCTGTCCCACTGGGATGTAACCCTGTCACCGTATCCCGTTTCCCGTACTGTGTTACTCAAGTTGTTTGGTGTCGCGGTTGTCGGGTGGATGTTTAACGGTGTGTTCCTGTACTTGCTTACTGCCGCCCTGTACACGGTTCCCGTTTCGTATGTTGTGCCGGTCACAGCTATCGGCGCTGCTGCGTGGGCTGTAGGATTCCTGGTTCTTGTTATTCCCGGCGGTCTAGGTATACGGGAGGGCACAATCATCACACTGCTTTCCCAGCTGGTTCCGATGCCGGTTGCAATCGCAGCCAGTATCATTGCCCGCGTCCTTTCACTGCTGGCAGAAGTACTGATGGCAGGTTTATTTATGTTGATATACAATTATACGACCAATGACGGAGACACCTAATATCGTCGTACTTGTCCTCGACACGGTCCGTGCACAGAATGTATCCGTATACGGGTACGACCGTGATACCACACCGTACCTCGATCAACTTGCAGCGAACGGAACGCTGTACGAGCGTGCGTATACGGTGGCACCATGGACGCTCCCGGCACATGCCTCGATGTTTACCGGTCTATACCCACAGGAACACGGTGCAAATACGAAGACCAAGCATCTCGATGAGTCATACGACGTTCTGGCGGAGCAACTGGCAGAGCAGGGATATCACACAGCGGGATTCTCTAACAACCTGTGGCTTTCCCCGGACCGCGGTATGGCACGTGGATTTGACCGGTTTGACCTCATGTGGCAACGGTTCGACACAGAGGATATCGCGGCACCGCTCGGAGACCACAAGAAGCCTACAGCAGAACTACTGTCGGTCATGAAGAACGTATTCCAAGGAAATATCGTCAAGCGCCTCGCAAATCTTGTGTACGGCTA
>CAZCWR010000201.1:0-2573 GCA_964502455.1 uncultured archaeon
CCGTAAGCGGATACTGCCGTACCGTGTCCCCGAAATCCTCGTTCTCGATAGGTTCATCTCCCATCTTGACACCCGCATAAAACACACCGTCATCTGCCAGTACACGTTCCACTTCCTGTACTGCGGAGGGCACCTCCTCGTTCGGGAGTATGAATATTGACGCGGCGGCCCAGACACCGGCAAATTGTTCGTCCTTGAAGGGAAGATCACGCATGTCTCCCTGCATATACGTTGTTCTTCCCGTGTATACCGCTTCGCCGGTTAATCGGCCGGCCTCCTCAATCATACCCGCGGCAACGTCGATACCGATGGCCTCATACCCCTGATCTGCGAAGAACCGTGTCTCCCGGCCATGGCCACAGCCAAGATCCAGTACGCGATCCCCGTCAACACAGCCAAGAAAGTCGTCTCTGACCTGTCTAAGTGCCTGCGGGATTGATTCCTCGCTGTTTTTCACCGCATAGTCTTCGGCATGCATCGAATAATACTGCTGTGGATCAACCGGCATACCGACTATATCATACCAAGCTTCAAGGATATAGTGGACAACACTCACTCATCAGTATCCGTATCTTCCCCGCCAACGATGTCCTGGTAGACAAGGATCGTGTAGAACCGGAGGAACGTTTCTGCCGGCCCGCGGAACAGGTACAGCGTGGCGGCGAACCAGAGAAGGACCGCGATAACGCCGATCCCAGCCACCAGAAGCGGTCCGCCTACCCCGGCATAGAGCATCATAACGACAGGGACCGCCAGCAGTACCAGCACGAGGATGGACGCGATCCCGGCACCGATCCCGATCACAAGCCCCAGCACGAACCGCATAACAAGATACATCGCGGTCTGCCGCCACCGTTCAAGCAGCGTCGGCAGCAGTTCCTGCCATGCCTGCACCACGTTCACCTCATCCGCGATCATCGTGAGCGGGACGAACTCCCATGTCAACTGGAATATGACGAGGAACGTAAGACCGGCCGGAATTGCCGCGAGCAGGACCGGGATGACCGTCGCCGGATGCACGAACTCGTACCCAACGGCAGCGACACCGAGTCCGATCAGCACCGTGATCAGTCCGACGATACCGACCGCGGTGAGGAACAGCAGGAGCTGAACCCCGTTCCACGCATGTCGTTTGACGTTCTGTCGTATGACGACATCCTTATCCAGCAGTGACTGGTAGAACGCGAAACTGGCTATCGGTCGCAGTACCATGAACACGCCTGCCAGCAGGAGGATCACCGCGATCAACGGAAGCATCGCCGGCCACATCCCGGTCGTCGGGTCCATCCCCGATCCGATAGACTGGACGGACAGCAACCCGTCAAGACCGCTACCGTCCGCAAGTGTCCCGATACCGTCCTGAGGCAGGCTATCTCCACCGTCAAGATCTGATCCTGTCGGCGGTGACGGGAGCGATCCCGGCATGCTCAACCCGGACACGAAGAACGTGAGAATCGCGATCTTGGCCCATAGCCGCCAGTCAAATGGAAACAGCAGCTCCTTCGTCTCCTCGATTGCCTGATCGATCTCCTCGACAGCGTGCCAGGGCATACTCAAACTTGCATATTGACTGATTAAATATCTATCCGTATCCGTGCGTCAAGTACTGGCTAAGGGAATCTGCTATGAGTCATCAAGTATGATGCACTTCTCATACTTATTTCGAGATGCATTATTGCTCTTGTTGAGTCGCGGTTCATACTGTTCTATGAGCTTTCGCTCCTCCCGGAGTCGTTCCTCCCTGTCCTCCATGAGTTCAAACTTGACTTCAATATCCGGATCATTTGTAATCACGTACTGGCTGCATCTTCGTTTAATCGAGTTTGATTGCCCCACATAAAGAATCTCTCCATCCTTCAGAATACGGTAGACCCCTGGCCTGTCCGGGACAGGTTCACCTTCCTCTACGTTCCGGGACTCCATAGCATTACATAGCATTACCGTGATGGACGCACGTATTTAAGGTTTTGTGTGCATACACAAAAACATGTCGGACGGGAAGGCCGCGTTGATATCATATGATGCGCGGAGTGATCGGTTCGACAGCATGTACGAGCGGAACAAGTTTTACCGCGGCCTGTTCGGCTACAAGCAGACCGTTCGGCGGAACAACAAGGTGTACCACTATGATAAGGACGGCCTGTTAGATGAGGTTCCGCATATAAAGGTAGAGGATTCGGTGTTCATCGTCAAGCGTGAGCACCTTAATAAGTTTCAAACGTATTTCAAACAGTGGTCCGGGAAGGTTGAAGTCCAGGTGTACAGAATCACACTGGAGGATACCCGGGTCAACGACGATGCCGATACGACATAACACGAACGTGACATACAATGGACGAGAACACTGGTGATACGGGTAACGGGAACGACCGCGTCAAACTGAAGGTCGGGGAAATCCCACCGAACGCACAGGAAGACATCGGGAGCGGTGTCGTCAGGATCGACTCCAGTGTCATGGAGAAGCTGGGTATCCGCGAAGGCGATGCCGTCGTCATCGAAGGCGACCGGAAGACCGTTGCCCGCGTCGCACGATCCTATCCTGCCGACGCCGGACTCGGTATCATCCGCATGGA
>CAZCWR010000202.1:0-2562 GCA_964502455.1 uncultured archaeon
GGAGTGTGTCCTCGTCCACACGTTCATAGTTCTGGAACTCGGAGGAGATCAGTGTCTGCGCCTCGATTCCCGCCTTCTGCAAGTAGTAGACGCCCAGCAGCGTGGCGTGGTACGAGGTGCCGGCGGCCGTGAACAGCACCTTGTCTTTTTCCTGCAGCAGGTCCACGAACGCGTCCACGGTCTCGCGCTGCGAGTTGTTCAGTGATTCCTGTAATCGGTACAGGGTGTCAGGCTGTTCGTGGATCTCTTTCAGCATGTGATGCGCATAGCCTTCCTTGCCGTTCCCGACCGCGGACTCGTCCACCGTGGTCACTTCCTTCTCGATGGCACCTTCGTCGATATGGTGGAACTCGGGGCCGGCCCGGTCCATAAGCACGTACTCGTCATCTTCAAGAAAGATCACGTCCTGTGTATGGTCGCCGAACGCATGTACGTCGGACCCGATGAAGTATTCCTCGTCGTCGATCCCGACGGCGAGCGGTGACCCATGTTTGAACCCGAACAGGGTGCCGCTCTCCGTATCCACCGCGACCACGGCATATGTGCCTTCGGCCCGTTCCGCGAACCGCTGGATCACCGCGTCGATGGTGGCACCGTCCTCTAACTGTTCGCCGAGGAAGTGGGCGATCACCTCGGAATCGGTCTCGGACGAGAACGCATGTGTATCAAGCTCGTCCGCGATCTCCTCGTAGTTCTCGATGATCCCATTATGGACGATGGCGACTCGATCCGTGCAGCACGTGTGCGGATGCGCGTTGTGCTCGGATACAGAGCCGTGCGTCGCCCACCGGGTGTGACCGATACCGGTCGTTCCCTGAAGCTCCATGATGTCGTGCTGTTCGGTCAGTTCGCTGACCTCGCCCACGGACCGCCGCACGTCGGCACCAGCGGTGTTGTCTTCGTTCTTGTCGACTATGGCCATGCCGACGGAGTCGTATCCGCGGTATTCGAGGTTTTGCAGTCCGTTCAGCACGATCTGTGAGGCATTCCTATCGCCCACGTACCCGATGATTCCACACATGCCTCTATAAAACGCCAGCAAGCTATTTTAAACCACTCTAAAATACAGGCAGGACCATTATAATCTGGTTTATCCTGGTGGGTCCGAATGGAGCGAGTGGACAGTGAGGCGGCAGGATGCACGAAGTTATAAATACCAGGAGGAGAACAGGGGTACTGGTATCCATGGCACGGCTTATGGAACGCGGCGCACTGGACTCTATCGTTGATACAACAGCGCAGTTCCTGCCGGACCTGTTCGTTGCAACGGTCATCCGTGTTATCGGTTATATTGCTGGAAGGATTGTGTACGCGGTCATCAACCGTGTGCTGGAGGATACCAACGTTGACGACTACTTTGCGGAGCAGGGGCATCTCGAACTCGAGTTGAGCAACCTGTTCGCGGAACTGGCGAAGTGGCTCGTGTTCTTCGCGTCACTCTTCCTGGCAGCGGACGTGCTCGGTGTCGAGGCCTTGACGGAACTGCTGCAGGATCTGGTGGCCTGGATTCCTGACGTGATTGCGGCCGTCGCCATCTTCCTCGCAGGATACGGTATCGCGGTCTACACCAAGGACAATGTTGTAGGGACGGAGACGCTGTACGCTGACCTGCTCGGCAAACTGATATTCTTCTCCGTCCTGCTGATCGCCCTTTCAACAGCACTGGAGCAGGCAGGTGTCTCGGCCACCCTGATGAACAACATCATCCTGCTCCTCGTGGCATCGATTGGGCTGGCATTCGCCATCGCCTTCGGCTGGGGGCTGAAAGACGTGGTCCGGGAAGAAGCCCAGCGGTACATGGATGAACAGGACTGACCATCGCGTAGCGCCTCACCGGTGCCTCCCTGTTTTCCCTCATTCATCTTCTTTTTACCGTCTGACTGTGGTGTCGTGACTGTTTGTGGCGCAGCGACTCCCTGCACCTCACAGGACCTATTTATAATTTGACTATAAATTGGGTTGTAGTGGTTGGTGTGGCGCGGCTACTGAAGGAGCGGGATGACGGCACGTACTACAAGGAGGTCCGGGTCGAGGAAACCCCGGAACGGCTCCGTGGACTGCTCAACGAGACGCGCTGGGAGATCCTCCGGCTACTGGCGGAGCGGCCACGGTATCCGGCAGAGGTCGCTGATCAACTGGATCTGCACGAGCAAAAAGTCTATTACCATATTCGGGAGCTGGAGCAGTCCGGGATGATCGCAGTCGTGGACCGGGAGGACCGTGGAGGTGCCGTTGCCAAGTACTACGGCGTCACGGATTACGGGTTTGTCCTAGAACTGCCGTACGGCGATGAACGCCTCGCAGATTTCAGCGTGACCGAGGAACCGGAACAGCTCCGGGCGTTCCTGCATCCGTTCGTGCAGAGCGGGAAGATTAACATGCGGATCGTGGTCGGCTCGCCGGACCCGCACGGCCCGCATCAGGTCCGGGCACGGGATACGCATCTCGCAACGGATATCGGGCTGTTCCTCGGACAGTACGGATCGTTCACCGGACGGAAAACAGTGATGGATGTGGACGTGAAATCCGCGGAGCAGTACGACGGGAACATGGTGCTGGTCG
>CAZCWR010000203.1:0-2552 GCA_964502455.1 uncultured archaeon
GGGTTATCCTTCCCAGAGGAAGATGAAGGCGAAGAGGATGGTGATGATGACGAGCATGCCGGTGGCGAAGGTGAGGAGGTCGATGAGTTGTCGGTGGTTTTCTTTCCACAGGATGAGCCGGTGCTGGAGGTGGTCGCGTTGTTCGGGAAGCTGCTGGATGCAGGAGGTGATGCGTTTGATTGCTCTGTCGATGATGGTGGGGGCTGGTGGGATGGGTTCGACGGCGTCCCGGTAGCAGCGTGGGCATTCGTCGGGGAGAATGTCGTCTTCGAACTGTTCTGCGTACCAGCGGTGGCCGCAGCGGGTGCACTGTACGTTGTCGGTCATGTCCTGTATTATCCTACCAGTTTCCGGTATAAGGCTTTAAGGGTGGATCCGGTTGATTCGGCTGTGCGGTCTGGCTGAGGAGTGGTAGCTGTCCGGCTGTCCGGCGGTGTATCGACGTTGGCATTGGCCGCAGTATCGGGCGCGTGCTGTGGTGTGTCCTGGTCCAGGGATTGCTGGTAGGTTGTCAGTACCTGGGTCATGTCCTCCACGTCGGTCTGCCGCCGGTACAGGCTGTCCACTTCATCCTGCAGCTCCTGGACGGTGCGCTGTAGTTCCTGCAGGCGTTCACTGACGGCCCGTGAGAGTTCCTCGTTGTCGTCTGTGAGCGTGTCGAACAGGTCTTCCTCCAGTGCTGCGATATCCTGCGTCCATTCCTGCAGTTCATCGGTCCGCTCCTGCAGTTCGACGATCGGCTGGGCATCTTCCAGCTGTGCGACCACTTCGTCCTCCTGCAGTGCGTCTTTCACTTTGTCCGCGATGTCGTCTTCGGTGACCGCGTCCTCCATCTTGATGGAGAGCTGGTCGATATCCTTCATCTGGTCTTTCAGCATCTCTTCGTGTGCTTCTGTCCGGTCGATCGCCGTGTCGATCTCGGGCAGTCGCTGCTTCAGTTCACCGAACAGGGATTCTGTCTTGGAGGCGACCTTGTCGACGTACCGCTTTTTCTCATCGATCTCCGATATCTTGTCCTCCACCTTCTCATACATATCGGCGACGTTCTCGAACGATCCGACGTTCCCGATCGTCTCTTTCACGTCGTCCATCTGCTCTCGGAGGTTGTCCAGCATGTCCGCGTTCTTCTCGATGTGGCCTTCCTGTTCCGTGATACGTGACTCCAGCTTCTCCATCTTCCGCGTGAACGTCTCCGGTTCGATCTCCTCGAAGATATCCTCGACGTGCTCGACGGAGGACTGCATCTCATCGATCTCCCGTTCCCGTTCCAGGACCATGGACCGGACCTCCCCGATCCGTTCCGACCTGTTGGACAGGCGGTCGTTCATCGCTTCCACGCGGTCATCAACGGATTCAAGCCGGCCTTCCAGCTTCTCCACGCGCTTGATCGCGTCCTGAACGGTCTGTTCCTGCTCCTCGTCAGTATCGTCGTATTCAAACTCTTCGATATCCTGATCTTCTCGCGCGATCTCACCGATCCGTTCCGCACCCTCTGCTTCGGTGTCCTCCGCTGTATCTTCGTTCTCCGATGCACCGTCCTCATCGGATGTGTCGTCACCGTCGTCTGGCGCGTCACTATGTTCCTCCAGTTCCTCCGAGTTCTGGTCCGGTACCGGTTCCTCGTCAGGATTGCCTGATTCCGGGCCCGATGCGTCAGCTGCATCATCGGGTTTGTCTGTAGCCGGATCGTCATCCGCTGCGGGCATGGAGAGAGGTTGCAACTGTTCACATTTAAACCTCATGCTAGTGGCGCCGGTGACATCCCTACTATTATATGCTACGTAGCCCATATCGATGGTAGTGACTTACTGGGAGGCGAGGATACAGCGATGGGCAGCGATTTTGAGACGGATGCACTGCGTGAGATGGGAAACATTGCAGCGGGACAGGCAGTATCTGTCCTGCATGAACGCAGCGGCGAACATGTGAACATCGAGAACACGGGTATTGTACAGTTACAGCAGTATGCGGACGTTGCAGAACAGTTATCCGGCATCAGTCCGAATGAGACCCATGTGGATGTCTATACACCGATCGAAACGGTTGAAGGTGCAGTCATCCTTGACCTCAGTGAAAACAACGGGATACGGCTTGTAGATCTTGTCAGCGGTGATGTGTCACCGCAGTTCACAGAGCGCGATCAGACCGTGCTGAAAGACGTAGGAGCCGATATAGCAGACAGGTACGCCACTGCTATCAGCGATTTTCTTGGCATAGATCTTGTATGCGGCACATCACGGGTCGCGTTCAAGTCCCCCACTGCTATCCTCCATGTCGTATCGCAGCGGGCATTCCAGTCCGTCCACGGTGAGGCAAACGCGCTTCTGATCCACACCCCGTTCAACATCAGCAACCTTGTCGACGGCCGCCTCATGTTCCTCCTCACGATCCATGACGTCGACACCTTCACGAAGAAACTCACCGAGATGGTGTAGCACGGCTCACCGCTCTGTGTCCGCCATGCAGAACAACGTAACTATACGTCAAGCTTGTCTTTCAGTGATTCGAGGTACATTTCTGCCATCTGGAAGCGGCCCTGCTTCAGTTTCTTC
>CAZCWR010000204.1:0-2545 GCA_964502455.1 uncultured archaeon
TGCTGTCGTCCGTGCTGTCCGTCGTTTCCTTATCGCTGTCGTCACTGCTGTCGTCTTCCGGTGTGTCGTTGCTGGTGTCGTTGCTGTCGTCTGTGCTATCTGCCGTTTCCTCTTCGCCGTCATTTTCGCCAGTGTCGGCGTCTGTTTCGTTGTCATCGGTCTGTTCGGCTTCGTCGGATCCAGTGTCCTCGGCCGCACTAACCTGTGGCTGCTCGCCGCCGGTCAGCAGTGAGACCATGAACTGGACGAGTCCTTTGATGTATTCCAGCGTACTCTGGATTTCTCCGAGTGTCTGGGACATGGCGTCCAGCTGTTCCTGGTCTGCATCAGTTGCCGGTGCATCTGCATCTGTTTCCTGTTCGTCTGCACTGGTATCTTCTGCAGGCTGGTCGTCAGACGTGTTGTCTGCTTCTTCTGTGTCTTCGTCTGTCTCAGCTGGTTCGTTGGTTTCATCTGTGTCAGTGTCATCTGCATCTGTGCCTGTGTCTCCTCCCTCATCGGCGTTGCTGACGCTGGCATGTTGTTCAACGTCAACGTCTGCCTCCTGAGCGATCTGCGCGGACCGTGCATCATCTGTACTGTCTGCAGCAACAAACGGTGCAACTGCAATAAGCAGCACCGCAAGCAGTGCCACAGCTGGTCCACGAATCCACGCCGGTCGTGTACTATTCCACATTCGATCATGTGTCGATTGTTTCATCTAATCACCGGAATCGCAATTCTTCGCAGCTTATTTTAAAACAGAAACAACTACCACAGAACATACTTCCAGTACCAATACCACTATACAGAAATCGGAACTAGTTCCATTTTTTGAAATCTGGAAACAGTCGTTCAGACCGTTGCGGCCGATGCGTACCTTGATAAACACGACCGCCGATATAGGCAGTATGGCATCCTTACCGGATCGTGGTGACGACCTGCTGTACGATACGCTGGTCTACGCTGCCACGGCGCTGATCGCGTACGGTCTCGGCTCGGAGCTGGACCGGTGGCTGGCGAACGATGCATACGCCGCTCCCGTCTTCTATGCCGGGTTCCTGGTCGTCATCTATGCGAAGTGGGTGCTCGCCCCGCACCGGTAGGAGCTGTGCGGTGAGAGGACAGGTACAGACATGTTATTCACGTTGTGTCCTGGATGTCTGGCATATCTGTATGTTCAATGAGTTCGGCATACCGGTATGCACTGTCGCGCGGAACGCGTCCGTAGTCGTCGGTGACCTCGATGAGCCCGAAGTCCGGCCAGTGTCCGTAATCCCATTCGAAGTTGTCGAGCAGTGACCAGTGCAGGTAGCCTTCCACCGGCACCCCGTCGTCCCGCGCCCGCTGCACGCTGTCCACCGCGCCCTCGATGTACTGTTCGCGGTACTGGTCACGGGCGTCGGCGATCCCGTTCTCGGTCACGATGATCGGCATATCGTACTCCTCCGCGACCTCATGCAATGCCTTGTACAGTGGCTCGGTCTCCGTGCTCCACCCCATGTCTGATGTTTCCGCAACGTCATCTGCGTTCATCTCCACAGTCGGTGGCGTATCCAGTTCGATTCGGGGCACGGCTTTCATGTAGAAATTCATGCCATAGAAGTCCATCTCATCCTTGACGCGATCCACGAACCGGTCGTTCAGCCACCAGTCGCCCCCCTCCGCGAACGCCGTGTTCAACGCGGTGTCGTTGTACGACTCCATCAGCAGGTAGTGCTTCGGGAACGACACGCGGTTGTCCGGGTCGGCATCCTTCAGTGTATCGTACGCGGCCCGGTGTGCGTCCCCCAGCTGGTCTCTGGTCTCCTTCATCGCGACCGCGTCCTGAATCGTATCCGTCACAGCCTGTACACCGCCCTGTATCTGGTTCAGCAGGCTCTGATCGTCGGCGTTATCCTGCTCAACCGGTGATAGCCAGTCGCCCAGTTCCCGTTCGAACGCATAGTTCACAGGTTCGTTAACGGTGAGCCAGATATCCACGTCGTCACTGTACTCGTTCGCCATCCGGTCCACGTATGCCTTGAACCGTTCCACAGTCTCGTCAGACTGCCAGCCGTCCTCGTCCACCCATTCCGGGAACGTGTAGTGCCAGAGTGTGACCACCGGCTCGATATCATGCTCATGCAGTGTGTCAAAGACATCGTGGAAATGATCGATCACGTCGTCATCATACACCCCTTTTTCCGGTTCGATCCAGGCCCAGGGCAGGGACAGGCGGAACGCGTTCTGGTTCAGCTCGTCAAGCAACTGAATGTCCTCCTCATACCGGTTAAAATGGTCCGCGCCACATTCGTTGATATAGTTCTCTGAGTCCTCGGCGTATTCCTGTATCGCATCCCAGTCAACGTCACCGGCAAACAGGTCCGATCGACCCTCAATACGATCTTTTGCCGTATCAGCGAGCTCGTCTGCATATTCCTCCAGCCACTGCTCCCAGTCACCGTCACCGCCGCTCACCTGGAACGATGATGTGGCCGACCCCCACAAAAACTCCTTGTTCTCCCTCATATCTCGCGCATTGACACAAACATTTAAAAATAAACCTGTTTATTTGCTACCCCCG